>NZ_JAFMPL010000074.1:0-39022 GCF_019038455.1 Nocardia noduli | reverse complement strand
CCTGGCTACACGCGTTCAAACGGTTGCGTATCCGCTACGAACGCCGCGCCGACATCCACCAAGCCCTACTCAGCCTCGCCTGCGCGGTCATCTGCCTCCGCAAACTCATTCTGAACTGATCTGTTAGTCGAGAGCAGAAAGGTCGTGGGGTGGGCTGATGGACGAGGACGAGCGGGATCGATGGGCGATGGATCGACTGCCGTTTCCATATCTGGAGGCGCTGCGGCTACGCGCTGCGGGTGTAACCGATGAGGTGATCGCGAAGGTTCTGGCCCTGGACGTGGCAGCGGTGGGGTCGGTATTGGCGATGGCCGAGGTGAAACTCGCCGCGATCCGCGCTCGAGGGCGGCGATGACGATACGATTGCGTGACCTGGCCTCGTCCGGTGCCGTCGACGATTATTCTGAGACGATGGAGGCGGCGTGGCCGCTGATCGGGCGGGCCGAGGAACTGGACCGACTGCGGGAATCCACTACTCCCGCAGCCCACGGCGTGGTCCTTTCGGGCCCGGCCGGTGTCGGCAAAACCCGTCTGGCCGCAGAGGTCCTCGCTTACTGGCAGGGCCAGGGGCGGTGGTGCCGCTGGTTCGTGGCTACTCGATCGGCGCAGTCGGTGCCATTGGGGGTTTTCGCCGACGTCGTCGAGACCGACGTCCATGACTCGGTAGGACGCATCCGTTCGGTCGTCAACGCACTGACCGGCGACGGGAGCGGGGATCGCGTGCTCCTGGTCATCGATGACGCGAACCTGCTCGATGAGCAGTCCGCACTCGTGCTGCACCAGATCGTGCGGCATTCGCACGCTGATGTGCTGTTGACGATGCGCAGCGGCGAACCCGCCCCCGACGCGGTGACAGGGTTGTGGAAGGACCAACTCATCGCACGGCTGGATCTGCAACCGCTGTCACAAGAGGAGACCGCCGATCTGCTCACCCGCACGCTGGGCGGCCACCTCGAATCCTCCGCCGCTGCGGGATTGTGGCGTTTCACCCGCGGCAACGTGCTGCACCTGCGGCATCTGGTCGAGGGCGAACGCGCCAACGGCCGGTTGAGCGAACGAGACGGGGTGTGGGTGTGGGAGGGACGCCCCGAGATCTCGGCGCCCCTGACCGAGTTGATCGATGCCGGCATCGCCCGTCAACCGGCTCACGCGCTGGCCGTGGTGGACCTGATGTCGGTCGCTGACCCGCTCGAGGTCGCGGTGCTCACCGCGCTGTGCGATCCGGACGCGGTCGAAGCCGCCCACCGTGCCGGGTTGATCGTCATCGACACCGACGCAGCACCGGCGGTAGCACGGCTGGCGCACCCTCTGCTCGGGGAGGTACGTCGAGCACGCTGCCTTCCTACCCGGTTACAGGCACTACGAGGCGAGGTCGCACGCGAACTGGCACGCCAGGACAATGCTCGCGGACCGGTCATGCTGGTCCGGCGGGCGGTGCTCATGTGTGGGTCCGATCTCGCCCCTGACAGCGACCTGCTGATCGATGCGGCTCGCGCAGCGCTGCGACTGTCGGATCCGATCACCGCTGAACGCCTCGCTCACAACGCCGTCACGGCCGGAGGCGGGTACCGCGCCAACCGGGCACACGTCGGTGGGTTGGTCGACACTCAACGGTTCCGCGAGGCACACGAGGTCACCACCATGCTCGCAGCATCGGCCAAGTCACCGCGAGGGCGTGTCGCCATGGCGGTACTTGCTGCCGTTATCAAAGACACGATGGTGGCACCGACCGAAGGCAACTGCGTCGCGGCGCTGGAGAACGACGCCGCCGCAGTGGGTTTGAGAGGCATCTACGACGCAGCGCTGGCGTATAGAGAAGCCTTCCAGATCAACCCGGCATGCGCGGTCGAGGCGGCACAGGCTGCACTGGACTCGGCAGAGCTGTTCAGCGAAGACTTCGAGGTAGTTGCCCTCATCGCGCTCACAGCGGGCAACGCCATGCTGGGCCGCTACAGCGCTATGGCCGCGCCCGCCGAGCGCGGCTATGTGATGGGCAGAAACTCCACTCGTTCGGCCACCGCCCATCTGCTGCACAGTGTTCATCACTTGGTAGGGCTCTACACCGGCGGCTACCTCGCACAGGCCGCTGATCTGGTCGCCCAACTCACTCGCGAGCAGTTGGAGTTCCCCCTGGCGTATTCCTACTGGGCGTTCATCGAAGGACTCGTCGCGATCGCTCATGGAGATCTGGCCGTGGCTGTCCAGCGGTGCCGCGAAGCTCGAGCGGTGAACGTCGTCGCGGAATCGACTTGGATACAGACGTGGGCGTTGCTGTGCCAAATTACCGCTGTCGCGATGAGCGGCGACGACGAGACCGCAGCGACGCTGTCGCAGGAGTACCGGGCGCCGGGTTCGGTCGCTGCGGCGCTGAGCCCGCCTAGTGTCCTGCTCGTCACTCGGTCTTGGGTTGGTGCCGCAGCTGGGGTTACCAGCCGCGCTGTATCGCTCGCTGTCGAGGCTGCCGAAATAGCGCGCGGGCAACACTTCTTCGCCCACGAAGTCCTTTGCCGACAAACCGCGGTCCAGTTCGGCGACCGGAACCAAGCGCGACGCCTCACCGAGCTCGTAGCGATCGTCGAAGGACCGCGGGTCGCGGCCGCCGCCTTGCACGCCACCGGTTTGGAGACCGGTGACTGCGACGGACTGTGCGAGGCCGCCGGACGCTATGAGCAGTTCGGTGACCGGATCGCCGCGGCGGACACCTTCGCTCAAGCGGCGAACCTGTTGCGAGACCGTGGTCTTCGCGGTGCTGCGCTGACCGCGGCAGCGTCGGCCGAACGGCTCTCCGCGGCGACCGGCGCCGCCACACCCGCACTACGATCGCTGCGATGTCCCTGCCCGCTGACCGCGCGGCAACGCGAAGTGATCGCCTTGGTCGCCGCAGGGCTGACCAACCGACAGATCGCCGAACAACTCGTCACCTCGATCCGAACCGTGGAGGGACATCTGTTCCGGGCATCTCAACGCACTGGAATCAGCAGCCGCGAAGGGCTCGCCACGCTCGTGGACCACAGCACATGACACTTCCGTGGCCTCTGCTCTCGCAAGACCTGACAGATTTGGGCAGGCGCGTATCAGAACGAGGATGCGCTGTCAGTCCATCGCAGACATTTGGTGGGCCTGGGGAATGCCACGATTCTGAGAGAGAACTCTGATGCCACGTTGCGAGACAAACTGATTGCGGCTGAGGACCACACGCGGTGGGGGTTTACCCCAGTTCGGTGGTGGCGCGAATCCACACCGCGTGTTCGGCCTCCACCATTTCCAGCGCGGCGTCCGGAGTCAGCTGATCGGCGGTGCCGCTGATGACGATCAGGCCCGTGCCGATGTGATGCAGACCCGCGACCCGCTCGCGCCACTGCGTATCAGCTTCCAGTCCGCCGGAGTAGATTTCGCCGAGTCCGGTCGGGCCGGTGATCCGCACCGTGGTCACACCCGCGCCGATGGTGACCGTCCAGCCCGGTGCCGGATCGCCGAGGAAATCGGTATCGCGCATCGGCTGGGCGCCGTGTTCGGTGAGCGCGGTGGTCCAGGCGTCCGCGGTAGCCAGCGTGCCGGATTCGGCGATGTGCACGCTACGGAATCGGGGCAGCACGATCACGACCGGCGTGGTGCCGATGACGGCGGTCCAGGTCATTGCCTGCTCGATCTCGGGCGTGGCCATGCCGATCGACACTACCGGGCCGAAACGGCCGTTTTCACCCGAGAATCTATCGACGGCGCCCCGGGTACACCCGGACGGACAGCCGTTGCCGAGCAAGTCGCCGCCAAAGTGGTGACCTGCCTCTACGACGCCGGGTTCGAACTCGCCGAGGACACCACCCGGCTCACCGCAACGAGGCCGAGGCGGCGTTCGCAGCCCTGGATGCGCGCCTGTGGATCGAAGAATCCGCGCGAACCTGACCTGCGACCACCAACCTTTCAGGCACGAGCGCATCGAGGAACTGCACGGCGACCCCGATGCCTTCGACGTGGAATCAGTTCTGGGCGAGACGGTTCCGGTCACCTTCGCGGAAGCGCCACAGCTCGAGCCGATCTGATCCTGCGAGTCGAGTCCAAGCAGCACACCGGCACATCAGGCGGGTGCACCCGACCAATCAGCGTCCTCGACCGCGCGACTCCTCGCGCGCTCCCGCTCGACGCTCTACAAACACCTGCCCGAACTCGGCCATGCCAGGCCCGCGACCGAGCGGAGCCGAGCAGTTGACCGCTGCCCTCGCCCACCACGACGCGAGCAGGGAGCCGGACGCGGCGGCACCGCTTGCATCGATTCCGACTGTTCGATCCGATGACTTCCACTATTCACTCGAATATTATCGATAGCTTCCGATCGGCTGAATTTTTTGGTCTCATCGCTCGGTAATCTTTCGATTACCGAGGAATGCGACCGGTCCGCATTCGGAATAATTCTTCCGATGTGAAGGGACGGCGTGTAAGTGGCGTACTGACAGGTGGCTCGATCGATTTCGGTCGCACCGGCGAAGGTCTGCCCACGAGGGGTTTCGCGGCGGAAGATTCGCCGCTGTCACCGATGGATCGCATCAGCGTTCCGGACCGAGCACCGACCGCTGACAACGGCGAAAGTACACTTACGAGTTCTGTTCTGGCAGTACCTGTCTGGTCGTGCGGGGTTGTCGAGCGACCGGTAGGGTCAGGTGAGCGTTGTTCGGAGGGCGGGCTTCGAGTGTGCGGGATCGCGAAGTCCGTGGGGTGGCCCCTCGCAGGTTCGTGGTCCCGGGAGAGTTCGATCGAATGTCGAGTATGGGGGACCGATTTCGCGAGCTTTCGGTCGTGGTGCCGTTTCCTGGCCCATGGGACTTGGATGCCTATATCGCCGCGGTAGCCGAGTATCGCGGGCGCCCGATCGAGTTGGCCGCGATGGATACATCGATGCTGGGTGGGGCCGGATGTGGTACGGGTAGCGGGCTGTGGATCGCACGTCACGACGACGACATCATCGTCTACGATCGCGATACCTCGCCCTGGCATGCCCAGCACATCGTGTTGCACGAGATCGGGCACATGCTGCTGGGACACGACCGGCAACCCTCCGGGCAGGCCGATGCGTTCAGGGGTACCGCGTTGGCGGCGCTGATGCCCTCGATTGCGCGTGATTCGATCCGACGCGTGTTGGGCCGCGACGCCTACGGCGACGACACCGAGCGTGAGGCCGAGGCATTCGCCGATGCGGCGATGCTGCACGCCACCCACCCGCCGAGGTCTCAGTCGCCGATGCGAGGCACATTCTTCCGGAGCGGGCCGCGTTGATCTCGGCGCTTCCTGTCGCTGTCACGGTACCGGTTATCGTGCTCGAGTCCGTGGTCACTGCGATGCGGTTCCGGCTGATCAACCAGACAACGACGGACAAGCTGATCAACCGGTCGCTGATCTGGGGAGTTGTCGGGATGGTGCTGCACCACCACGATCTGGCCCCGCGTTACGCCAGTCTGTGGCATCAACTGTCGCTGGGCGCGATCTTGGCCATCCTGGCCGGTATCTACGGGATCGCCCGGCTGTGGCACGGAGCGGATCCGACGACGACCCGGCAACGGCAGCGCCGCTACGATCTCACGATCGCGCTGGTGTTCGTGGCGGTGTTGATCGCCGGAACCCCCGCCCGCGGAGAAGGAATGCTCATCGATCGAGCGTTGGGCTGGCCCGCGGTCGTGTTCTGGGCGGTGTTCGGTGCGCCGTTGGCGGTGTGCGCGGTGTCGGTCCTGCGGATCTGTGTCCACGATTTCCAGGTCGAGGACCTCGGCCGGCGCGAAAAGCTGGTCTACGCCGCGATCTTCGCCGCCGCGGCGGGGTTGCTGTGCGACGCGCTCGCGGGCCCGACAGTTGCCGCGCTGCAAACCTATACCGACCTGCCGTTTCCCGACGACCCTCGGATGAGCCGTAAAGCAGCCACATTCTTCCTCTCGGCGTTGCTGTGCTCCCTGTTCACCGCGATCCCGCTGCTCGCGATGCTCGCCACCCGCCTGGGCTGGGATACGACCAGCCGACACGCTCGCCGTCTGTATCCCCTGTGGCGTGATCTCACCGCGGCGTTTCCCGGGCTGGTCCTCTACCCCGCTGCCGAACTCGCACGACACCCACCGGCGGCGCGGCTACACCGGATGACCGTCGAGATCCGTGACACCCTGCTCGGTCTGCGGCCATACATGCGAGTAGACACCACTGCGGGCGAGGGCCATCCCGTTGCCGACACGGAACTCGGCACCCGAATCTCGCGATACTCCGTTCTGGTCACCCACGCGCTGGACGCCAAATTCGCCGGAGCACAACCCGATCCGGATACCGCCCGCATCGCGCCCCGCACACCGTCGACAGCCAACGATCCGAACTCCGAACTACGGGTCCTACTCGCCCTTGCCGACCGCTGGCCTCACGTCCTCGCTGCTGCCAGTGCCTCCCGGGCACACAGACCGGCATCGACACACCAACCGACCAAGGAGCGATCCCGTTGACCGATCTGTCCGCCCGTCCCGTCCAGGAACTACCCCACCCGCCGCTGCGACTCCCCCTGATCGGGGATCTGCTGACCGTACGACCGGGCAAACCCACCCAGGCGGCGATGCGTGATGCCCGTCTGCTCGGGCCGATCTACGAACGGCGGATCATCAACTACCCGGTCGTCATCGTCTCCGGTGTCGACCTGCTCGCCGAGATCAACAACGAAACCCATTGGCGCAAGAACCTCAGCCCGTTGTTCAAGCTGATGCGGCGTATTGCCCGCGACGGACTGTTCACCGCCTACAACGACGAACCCGCCTGGCGCACAGCACACAACGTCCTCGCCCCCGCGTTCACCCAGTCCGCGATGCGCAACTACCACCGCACCATGACCGACACCGCCGCAGAACTCGTCGACTACTGGACCCAGCGCACCGATCAATGGGTCGACGTCGCAGAGGACACCAACAAATTCACCCTCGAAGTCATCGGACGCTGCGGATTCAGCACCGGCTTCGACTCCTTCACCCGCGCAGACACCGACGAGCACCCCTTCGTCACCGCGATGACCCGCAGCCTGCGCTTCATCAACCGCAACGCCAACCTGCCCCCCTTCATCCACGGCTTCCCGCCCGGCCGAGTCGCTCAGTACGCCACCGACGTCGACTTCGCCAAGAAACTCGTCGACGACGTCATCGCCACACGCCGCCACGAAGATCCCCACCGCACCGACGACCTTCTCGGGTTGATGCTCAACAGCACCGACCCCGACACCGGCGACGCACTCGACGAGAAGAACATCCGGTACCAGATCCTGACATTCCTGGTCGCCGGACACGAAACCTCCGCCGGAGTACTCGCCTTCGCCCTGCACTTCCTCGCCACCCGACCCGATATCGCAGCACGCGCCCGCGCAGAGGTCGACGAACGCTGGCCCGACCGCACACAACCCCACATCGGCTACGACGACGTCGCGAAACTGCGCTACCTACGCCGCGTGATCGACGAAACCATGCGACTGTGGCCGATCGCGCCCGGATACTTTCGAGAAGCCAAACACGACACCACCATCGACAACGGCCGCTACCGATTCCGCGAAGGCGACTGGGTCTTCGTGCTCACCCTCGCCGCCCACCGAGACACCGGCTGGGGCCACGACGCCGAAGAATTCGACCCGGACCGATTCCTCCCGGAGAAACTACGCACTCTCGACCCCAACGTGCGTGCCGCCTATAAACCCTTCGGAACCGGCGAACGCGCCTGCATCGGAAGACAATTCGCCTACCACGAAACCATGCTCGCCCTCGCCCACATCCTCCACGCCTTCACCCTCGAACCCGAACCCGACTACCAACTCGACGTCACCGAACAGATCACCCTCAAACCCCGAGGACTACGCCTACGATTCCACCCTCGATAACCCCTGACCGCGCATAAATTCAGGATTCCCAATACAGCCTGAACCACCCCGAAGAACCGCCGATCAGGAACAACTTCAATTGATGAGCCACTGCAGAGCCGATCCATCGGCGAACGCGGTGAGGATCTTTCCTCCAGCACCGAACCCGGTGATGGTCACGCTTCAGAGTTTCGCCTTGGGGCCGTCCCGCGGCGCGGCGACTTCGCTTCGGTCATCACAGTCGGCACCGTTCCTTTGACCTGGCCGTCGTGCCGAACCAAGCAGCCCTGACCACGGCGCAGCTCTGCGATCCAACTATAGGCGCAGGTCAGGAGTCAGCAGGCAACGATGGATCGTCGCTCGCATTCCTCACTCCCGTAGAGAGCGTCCAGGCGCGACAATGGTCAAACACCGCGACTGCGCCGGTCGGGCCCGTCGCGCGACTCACGCTCGGATGGTCGGCCTGTCCCGGGAACCGCTGTGGCTGTGCAGTTCCCGGGCGGACCGGCCCTAGAGGACGGACAGTACAGGGTCATCGACATCTCAGGTGGAGTTCGTCGTGGTCGAAAGGTCCCTACGTTGACCGGCTTTGGCCGCGGAGGCTTTCGCCATTTTTGCCGACGATCACGATTTTCAAGCCCTGACGGGTGTCCGAATGCAGCGGCGCGTCGGCACCGAGCTGACCGATCCCCGGTCGACGACGTCATGGTTCCGCGAAGTTCATCTCGAGAAGGTCCCCGACCAGACGGCGTGCGACCTGTTCGACGTTGCGAGTCCGGTCAGTGGTGTTTCGGATCGACCGCCTGCCACCGCGCCTCCACCTCGCAATCGAACAGGCGTTCGTATTGTGGCATACAACCGTGCGGCCGGATAGCGCCCAGCATCGATTGCCAAAAATAAGCTGACTGGATGGTTGACGACCCGGCACTGATGCTGGCCGTCGCGTCGACCACTGGAGCATGTCGGGTGGGCCGTGGAGATGAAGTGGGATGGAACCAGACAGATACTTGAATTATTGCAGCTCGGAGGGAATCAACAGGTCTGTCCGGGCGGGTGCAATCCACCTCACGGCAACAGGTTCGGCCTTCGAACGGTGTGGCGATCTCGGACCTCGCGAAGTGAGAGCTGGGTATTAGCTTCTCGGCAGAGCGTGGTTCGATCCTCGGCTTCTCCTGCGACTGCGCGCGGAGATTCCATCGGAGGCGTCCGACGACGCGGAACGCTTGATCGTCACCAACCGCATCGACGGCATCATGGACTCGCGCGACTTCAACCGGCGGTGGTCGCAGGCCCGTGGCCCGGAGTTCGACTGGGTGACGGTACAGACCTTCCGCAAAACGGTGGCAACCATGATCGCGCACGAGCACGGACCCGATCTGGCCGCGGCCCAGCTCGGTCACGCGAGCAACGCGGTGACCCGGGCGCACTACATCGACCAGCCGACGTTGGCGCCGGACTTCACGGCGTCCTGGACCGGTCCGTGGCCGAAAGCGTTCCGTAAACGTTCCTCGGGGTGGAAAAGCCGGGGGCGAGGACCTAACCTACTCGGGAGTAGTGTGGGCGTTGTCACTGGTGAGATGATCGAGGAGTGCCATATGGACCAGCGTGCGACGGATTTCGACGTGTTGATCGTCGGGTCCGGATTCGGTGGCAGCGTCACCGCGTTGCGACTGGTGGAGAAGGGGTACCGGGTCGGGGTGTTGGAGGCGGGGCAGCGTTTTGCCGACGACGAGTTGCCCAAAACCAGCTGGGACCTGCGCAAATTCCTGTGGGCGCCAGCGCTGGGTTGTTACGGGATTCAGCGGATCCATCTGCTGCGTGATGTGCTGATCCTCGGTGGCGCCGGTGTCGGCGGGGGCTCGCTGAATTACGCGAATACGCTCTATGTGCCGCCGGAGCCGTTCTTCCAGGACGCGCAGTGGCGCGATATCACCGATTGGCGTGCCGAGCTCACCCCGTACTACGAGCAGGCGCAGAAAATGCTCGGTGTGGTCCGCAATCCGCATATGACCCCGGCCGACGAGGTGTTCAAGAAGGTCGCCGACGATATGGGTGTCGGCGACACCTTCGTGCAGACGCCGGTCGGTGTGTTCTTCGGCGAACCGGGTGAAACGGTAGCCGACCCGTATTTCGGTGGGGTCGGGCCGGATCGCACCGGGTGTGTCGAATGCGGCGATTGCATGGTCGGCTGCAAATTCGGGGCCAAGAACACGCTCGTCAAGAATTACCTCTATCTCGCCGAAAAGGCGGGGGCACAGGTTGTTCCGATGACAACGGTGACGGATCTGCGGCCGCTGCCGGACGGCACGTGGAATGTGTCGACCGCCCGTACCGGTGCCTGGGTTCGTAAGCGGCCCCAGACCTTTACCGCCGCCAACGTCGTTTTGGCCGCAGGTACCCGTGGCACCCAGAAATTGCTGTTCGACATGCGTGACAAGGGCGTATTGCCCGGGCTGTCGGATCGGCTCGGCATGCTGACCCGCACCAATTCCGAATCGATCGTGGGTGCGGCGACGAAGACGGTGACGCCCGGCGTCGATTTCACCAAGGGTGTCGCCATCACGTCCTCGATCCATCCGACCCCCGACACCCATATCGAACCGGTCCGGTACGGCAAGGGGTCCAACGCGATGGGCCTGTTGCAGACCCTCATGGTCGACGGTGGCGGTCGTATTCCGCGCTGGCTGCGGTTCGTGCTGCTCGTGTTGCGACACCCGATGCACCTGATCAGTTTCCTCAGCACCAAGAACTGGAGTGAGCGCACCATCATCTCGCTGGTGATGCAGCATTTGGACAACTCGATCACCACCTACACCAAACGGGGTGTGTTCGGTCGCAAACTGACCAGCAAACAGGGGCACGGGGAACCCAATCCCACGTGGATCCCGGTCGGCAACGACGTGACACGTCGGGTCGCCGACCAGATCGGCGGCATCGCGGGCGGTAGCTGGGGCGAGATCTTCAATATCCCGCTCACCGCCCACTTCCTCGGCGGGGCCGCGATCGGCGCCGACCCGGAACACGGCGTGATCGACGGCTATCACCGGGTCTACGGCTATCCGACGCTGAGCGTGGTGGACGGTGCGGCTGTTTCGGCGAATCTCGGTGTGAATCCGTCGCTCACGATCACCGCGCAGGCCGAGCGTGCGGCGGCCTACTGGCCGAACAAGGGCGAATTGGACAACCGCCCGTCGCAAGAGGCGGGGTACCAGCGGATTTCACCGATCGCCCCCGCGCGACCGGTAGTGCCGGCGAGCGCCCCTGCTGCGCTGAGGTTGCCGATCGTGGAGATCCGCGGTGCCGACAAGGGTGCCAGCGCCTGACATTTCGCGCGATTCGCACCGACGTACCGAAACTGCGGTCGGCCGCCGTCGTTGAAGACCGGGCCGTTGCCGCCATCAGATTGCGGACGGTGCGCAGCACGATCAGGCCGGCGTCAGCGATCCAGCGCCGCTGTCGGCCGCCGGAAGGCCCGGAAATTCCAGTCGCGAGTGGCGGATCGGCGGTCCGTGGATCGCCTTCTGCGGATCGCCGTGGTCGGTGTTGTGCTGCGGGCCATGCTGATTCGGCGGCGCGGATCTCGAGAGGTCCGCACCGAACAGCACCGACGGTATCGGGCGTTTGTCGTCCACCCGTCAGGAATCGACGCGCAGCGCCAGGACCTGTCCCTCGGCGGTGTGCTCGCGTGTGATCGACAGGGCGCAGGGCCCGATGACCACGTCGAGACGTTCACCTTCTCCGTGGGTGACGCCCGCGTGATCGCCGTCGGTCGTCATATTGAGCGGCGGATACGCCAACGCGATGACCAGGGTTCCGCTGGGCACATCGACGGTCCCCACCGGGACGGTTTCGGTTCTGGGGTCGCGCTCCAGACCGTCCGGTGGGATCGGCCGCACCCCGGGCTCGACCGGTGGCGTGATCCACAGGGTTCCGTCATCGCCGCGATAGACCGCGTGGTGTCCGTCGCCGTGGGCCTCCTCGACGTAGGCGCGCGCGCCGTCGAGCACCAGGGACTTACTGCCCTCGTCGGCGAGTTCGTCGCCGTGGACGTCCCAGCCGCCGAATCGTGCGTGCGCGTCACACAGGATCAGGAACAGACCGTTGTGGACGGGATTTCGGATCGAGCCGAGGTCTTTCACGGTGGGTGAGCCTAATGCCGCCGCAGGTCGATACCGCAACATGCACCGTGGCGCTGTCGATCGCGGTGAGCCCGTACGGATCACAGTCGGTCGACCGGATCCGACCGGAAGACCGGATGCCGCTCGTAGTGCGTGGGAATCGTCGTGATCGGTTCGTCGAGCACCACCTCGGGGCGACGGCGTGCGATCGCCCGAACGTAGCCGAGGTGACGGCCCGCGTCGGCGGTGATCGCGTCGATCTCCACGGTGTTGTTCGGCGAGACCTCGCGTTGCCAGTCCCGCCAGAACGTCCAACCCTCGGGCATGGTGTCGGCGCGTTCGATGTCGACGACTCCGCTGCGCGCCCAGTGCTCACGCCACCAGGCGGCCGTGTGCAGGCACGCCATGCTCGGTTCCCACCACGGTGCGAGGTGATCGGGCACCGTGGTGAAATCGGCGGACAGGCCCGCGCCCGCGATGCCGATCTGACCGCCGGGTGCGACGAATCGTGCCAGGTAGCCGAGATAGAGGTCGTCGGTTCCGTAGTAGGGGAACGAGTCGATACTGACGACGGCATCGAAGAAGTCGGCGGCGAACGGGAGTGCGCGGGCGTCGGCGTGGACGGGGAAGACCGCGTCGGCGGCATCGGCGTCGATGATGCGGCGGCGCCGATCGTCGGCGTCGAACCACAGGTCCGTGGACCAGACCTCGACGTCGAACTCGTTGTGCAGGAAGACCGACGAGGCGCCCCGTCCGCACCCGAGGTCGAGGATCCGCATACCCGGCCTCAGGTCCATCGCGCCGGTCAGCCATTCGGTGAGCCACAGCGAATTGGCTCCGCCGCTCACACTCGATCGGATCCAATCGGGGTGGTACCGCGACGATTTCGGAAACCGGGTGGATCGCAGTCGATCGGTGGACATTCGTTCTCCTTTCGCGGCCGGGTTCATGCGGTCGCGTAGACGGACAGGACCAGCGTCGCACCGGACAGTGCCAGGAACAGGATCGGTCCGGCGAGGTCGTACCGCCGGGCGCGCAGGTGCATCCATACCGCGGCGCAGAAGTACGCGACCAGGCCGACGGCGGCGGCGATGCCGAGTGGTCGGTAGGCGAGCCCGGCGAGCAGGCCGACGGCGGCGGCGAGTTTGAGCACGCCGAGTAACCACATCCGATGTTCCGGGAATCCGACACCGGCGATGATGGCGACGAGTGCCGGAGTGCGGGCCAGGGTGGCCGCGGCCGACCCCGTCAGCGCGACGGCCGTGGTGATCGAGAGCGCGGTGAGCGCGATATCCATGGGGATTCCTCTGGGTGAAAGTGTCCGGCGCCGTCGTCGACGACTGTCGGTGGGATCCCGCTCGAATTCATCGAACAGGTCGTCTTCTCGAATATACGACTTCCGCCGGACAGGTTGTCAAGTGAAATATGCGAAGATGGCGTCATGGGTACACGCAGATACGAACAGGTCGTGCGGGCCGATGCCGCGGAGCAGACGCGACGACGCATCCTCGACGCCGTCGGCGAGCAGCTCCGCGCGGCACCGACCGAGCCGGTCAGTCTGGAGAAGGTCGCTCGGGCCGCGAAGGTGTCACGCTCCACCATCTACGTCGACTTCGGCTCGCGCGCAGGACTTTTCGACGCCTTCGTGATGGATCTCTACGAGCGCACCGGCCTGCGTGAACTCTCCGAGGCCGTCGCGGCCGACGATCCGCGCGAACATCTGCGGGAGGCGCTGGCCGCGGCGGGCCGGATGAAGTCCCGCGATCTCGACATCTACCGGGTGCTGCACGCGATGGACCGCATAGACCCGTCCTCGGCCGCCGAAGCGGTGCGGGCGATGGAGGAGGACCGGCGCGGCGGCGTCACCCACCTGGCGAACCGGCTGGCCTCGGCGGGGCTGCTCCGCGACGACGTCTCGGTGGACTGGGCCGTCGACGTGCTGTGGACCCTGAGCAGTTTCGAGAGTCTGGACCTGCTCGTCACCGGGCGCGGTCTCACCGTCGCGGAGGCGACAGAACGCCTGGTCACCACCGCGGAGCGCACGCTCTACCGACCGGAGCAGGTGCGGGGGTGAGCACAGTCCGTCGCGACGCCGTGTGATGCCATGGACGCATGTCGTCGCTACCGGAACAGCCGAGCACCCCGTGGTCGAAAGCGTGGGGCCTGCGCGTCCCCGTGGTCAACGCCCCGATGGGCGGGGTCGCGGGCGGCCGACTCGCCGCCGCGGTCACCGCGGCGGGCGGACTGGGTTTGATCGGCATGGGTAGTGCGGGGTCGGTCGCGGCGTTGCGCCGCGAACTCCCGTTCACCGACTCACTCGGTGGGAAATTCGGCATCGGGCTCGTCGGCTGGGTCCTCGAGGCCGAACCGGAACTGCTCGATGTGGCCATCGAGGCGGGGCCCGCGCTGATCACGGTCGGCTTCGCCGACGACTGCGCGTGGGTGGACCGCATCGCGAGCGCGGGAATCCGCACCGCCGCCCAGGTCTACAACGCGGACGACGCGCGGCGGGCCGAGGACGCCGGAATCGACGTCGTGGTGGCGCGTGGCTCGGAGGGCGGCGGGCACGGAGCTCCCGAGATGACGACATTGCCGCTGCTCGACGCCGTCCTGAAGGCCGTGTCGGTTCCGGTACTGGCCGCGGGCGGGATCGGCTCCCCCGCGAGCCTCGCGGCGGTGCTCGCGACGGGCGCGAGCGGCGCGTGGCTCGGCACCCGACTCGCCGCCTGCTCCGAATCGCTGCTCCACGACGCGGGCAGGCGGGCGATGATCGCCGCCGACGACGGGGGCGACACCGTCCTCACCTCCGTCTTCGATATCGCCATGGAACTTCCCTGGCCGACGCGCTTCCCCGCCCGGGTACTGCGCAACGAGTTCACCGACCGCTGGGCCGGTGACGAGGACGCTCTGCGCACGGACGGGGAGGCGCGGGGTTCGGTTCGCGCGGCGGCCGAATCCGTCGACCTGCGAATCGCGCCGATCGACGCCGGGCAGGGCGTCGGCATGATCACCACGGTCGAATCGGCGCGGGATGTGGTCACCGACATGTGTTCCGGTGCGGCGGAGTTGCTTACGGGACCGTCGCCGACCTGATCATTCCCTTCGTCCGCATCAGATGCTCGGCGAGATACCCGTCGTGCGGCACGCCCGGCCGCAGCCAGGTCGTCGGGTTGTCACCGAGGTACAGGTTGGTGATGGACGGCTCGTCCAGCAAGGCGTCGATCAGGTCGACGCGGGACGTCATCGCGGTGAGCACCAGCGAATCGCGCAGCGGCGCGACACCGTCGCGCGCGTTCCACGGGCCGACCCATACGCACGGGAATCCGAGTTCGATATTCAACTGCGGTGCGGTGCTGCTGGTGACCAGATGCACCGCCGGGCGCAGAACGGCTCCACCGGAGGGTAATTCGTCGACGATCGTATCGCCGCCGAGAATCGCGGTCGCGTCACCGGCGACCGCGTGCAGGTACCTGTCGACCTCGTGCGCGGAGGCCGTGGTCCCCACGGTGAGCAGTGCGTCGGGGTGGTCGGCGGGCAGACTCGGGATCGCGCGCAACCGCTCCGCGAGCGCCACGGCGACGGGTTCGGGATCGCCCTCGACGAGTATCGCCGTCGCGCACGTGCAGGCGGTGCCTCCGAGGTGGCTCACCGATGCCGCCAGGATGTCGATGTCGGCTCGCCAGTCCACCTCGTCGGTGATCAGGATCTTGGAACGGCCCGGTCCCTGTGTGAGCACCCGTGAGCTGGTCGCGTATTTGTCCACGACGTCCTGTCCGCCGTAGACGATCGCGAAATCGGATTCGGCGATGATCACGTCGGCGGCGTCGTAGTCGGTGGGCAGCAGGGTGAGGACGTCGTCGGGGAATCCGGCCTCACGTAAGGCGCTCACCAGACGGAACGCGGTGAACGGCTCGCGGGTCGAAGGACGAACGGCCACTTTATATCCCATGGCGAGCGCTTCGGGCCACAGTCCGTGCACGGCCGGTGTGTTACCCGCCGCGTGCACGGCGAAGATATCGCCCTTGCGGGTCCAGACGGCGGCGCCGTCGAGTGTCTGCGGTGCGTGCCATTCGTCCACGGCCCCGCGCGGCATGGCCAGTTCGCGGGTCGCGCGCTGCGAACGCAGCACATCGGCGACCCATGCGACCGACTGACGGACCACGACCAAGGGAACGCCGGACGCGGTCGAGACCAGTCGCTCGAAGGCGTCGGGGTCGAGCCCGCCGACGGTGCCGTGCAGGAAGATCTCGGCGGCCTTCTCCAGCGCCGCGAGCCGGTCGGCGGTCGGCAGTACCGGGGCCGCGCGCATGGCGGTGAGGGTGCGTCGCACATACAGCGGCGGCACCTGGCTGATCTCGCCGATCAGGGTTCCCGCGAGCGAGGTCAGCGGTTTGCGTTCACGGGAGCGGAACGGTCCTGCGGGACCGAGCGCGTCGATGTGGATGAGCATCAGTACACGCCCTCGATCACGGAGTGGTCCTTGAAGGTTCGGACCGGGCCGACATCGGCGACGGCACAGCCAAGCGCACCGGGCAACGCCTCGACCGCGGTCGCCATATCCCGCTCCAGATTGTTGGGCAGCAGCGCGTATTTGGTGAGGTGGTTCATGACGACCTGTCCGCGTTCGCCGACGGCGACATCGTCTCCGGTCTCCGGATCGACGACGCGGAAGGCGATATAGGGGCTGGGCGTGTCGAATACGGCCAACCCGTCGGGGTGTTCCTCGGGGCGCTCGCGTGACATGCCCAGAATGGTCGTGCTGCCGTACAGACCCTTGAGCGGAATCCCGGGGAAGATCTCGTTCCGGAAGATGTCGCGCGAATCGGCGTCCATATGCGCTCCGCTCCAGCAGATGAATTTCACCTGTTTGCGGATCGCGTCGACGAGTTCTTCACGCCGGGAGAGCCGTTCGAGCAGGGGCGGGGTGGTGATGAGGATTCCCACCGACTGGGACTTCAGGATGTCGGCCGCCTGGTCGACGAGATGTTCGGCATAGCGTTCCACTTCATCGGTGGCGCCGCGGGCGATCAGCTGTTTGATCCAGCGGGGGTCGAGATCGATCGTGAACTTGACCCCGTCGTGTCTGCGAGCCCGGCGGGTCGCGAACTCGCCGAACATATGCGGGCCGCTCGGCGCGATGGCCAGGGTGTTCACGACACCGAGGTCCGCGTAGTGGGATTCGTCCCAGCCCAGCGCGAATTCCATCCACCGCTCGAACATCACGAAACGTTTGGGGGCCCCGGTGGTCCCGCCGCTCTCGAATATTCCGGCGATCTCCGCGTCGGCCCCGGTCAGCCCGCGGGGAATCAGATCCTCGACCGCCACGTCACGGAACTCGTCGATGACGTTCGGGAAACGGGTCAGGTCGGCGAAGGTGCGGATATCGGTGACGGGATCGAAATCGAGGGTGCGCGCGCGGCGCAGCCAGTAGGGACTACCGGTGTCGGCGGAGAAATGCCACGCCATCAGCTCCCTGAGATATTCGTCCGGATCGACCGTGGCCGTGGAGATGTCGAGAATGGCAGAACACATGCGCCCTCCAGCTGCGTGTACGTCACGCACACCATCGCGCACGCGGATGGGCCGGTAAACCGGTGAGCCGCGAATTCAATGACGCGATAGCCGTCAGGGTGTTCAGGCCTTGAACAACTCCACGTTGCGCATGGTCACCAACGCGGTGGCACACAGGGTTTCGCCGTCGGCGCCGATCGAGAACACCTCGGCCGCCGCGATCGTGATCAACGCGCCGGGCTTGATCACTCTCCCCCGGGCCGCCACCGTCGGGCCTTTCGCCGGTGCGAGGATCTTGACGGTGTAGTCGATGGTCATATTCACCCAGCCGGGTTTCAGCAGGGTGCCCGCCGCGGACCCGGCGGCGAAATCGGCCAGTGAACCGAGTACGCCGCCCTGGAAATATCCGTCGTGCTGGGTGAGTTCGACCCGATGCGGCTGGATGATCTCCGCTTCGCCCGGCGCGATGCGACCGAATTCGAAACCAAGGTGGCGCGCGGCGGGCATGCTGAGCACCGCTCCCGTCACCGCCGCCGCGAAATCCGGATTCGAGGCTTCCCACGCCCGCACGCTCATCAACTCCTCGGAGACGGTGGACGGGATCGACTGTCCCGCCAGGCGGTGACGCTACTCCCCCGCGCGGCCGAAATTCCGTTCACGGTCGGGGCGGCGTCACCCGCGACGCATCTGGTCGATCAGTGGCGCAGTCGCACCGGAAGGTCGTGCAGACCACGGATGAGGGTGCTCGCCTGCCAGTGCGGAGTCGCGCCCTCGGCGAGGGTCAGTTCGGGAAAGCGCCGCAGCAGTTCGGTGAACGCGATCGATGCCTCCATCCTGGCCAGTGGCGCGCCCACGCAGAAGTGGATGCCGTGCCCGAACGCGAGATGACCGCCGGTGTCGCCGTCGACATCGAGACGATCGGGTTCGCGGAATCGGTCGGGATCGCGGTTCGCCGCCGCCAGCGCGACGTAGACGAGTTCTCCCGCGGGAATCTCGGTGTCCCCCACCGACACCGGCTCTTCGGTGTATCGGATCGTGGCCATATCCACCGGGCCGTCGAACCGCAGGAACTCCTCGACGGCCGCGGGGACCGAGGACGGGTCGGCACGCAACGCGGCGAGCTGAGAGGGGTTGCGCAACAACGCGTGCACGCCGTTGCCGATCAGATTGACGGTGGTCTCGTGACCGGCGACCAACAGCAGGAACGCCATGGAGACGAGTTCGGCGTCGGTGAGCCGGTCGCCGTCCTCGCGGGCGTGCGCCAGCGCCGACAGCAGATCCTCGGCGGAATCCTCGCGCTTGGCCCGTACCAGGTCGCGCAGGTAGGCGACCATCGCCGAGGCGGCGCGGGCGCGTTCCTCGTCGCGGCCGAGGACGCCGACCAGCGCCTTGGTCCACTCCTGGAAGTCGGCGCGATCGGCGAACGGCACGCCGAGCAGTTCGCAGATCACGGTGACCGGGAGCGGTGTCGCGAACTCCGCCATGAGGTCGACCTCGTCGTGTGCGGACATGTCGTCGAGCAGCGCGGTGGTGATCTCCTCGATGCGCGGCCGCAGTTCGGCGACCTTGCGGGCGGTGAACGCCTTGTTGACCAGTTTGCGCAGCCGATTGTGTTCCGGCGGATCGGCATTGAGCATGTGGGTGGTCAGTGCGAGCCACTGCGGGCTCATCGCGGCGGTGCGCCGTTTCGCGCTCAGCAACTCCTCCACGCGCAACGCGTCCTTGCGCAGACGCGGATCGGACAGGGCGGCCCGCGCCTCGGCGTACCCGACGATCACCCAGCGCAGCGCGCCGTCGGGGAATCGGACGCGGTGCACCGGACTCTGTTCGCGCCATTGCCGGTAGTGGGCGTGCGGATCTGCGAAGAAATCGTCGTCGAGCGTGACGATCCGGTCGGTTGCCTCGATATCGACCATGACGTCCTCCCTGCGGTTGTCGGTCCGGGGGCCGGTGACGACTCCCCGGTGCGGGTCAGAGATCGAGCACGAGCCGATCGGAACCGGCCCGCGAGACGCACAACATGATCGTTTTCCCGCGCGCCCGCTCCTCGTCGGTCAGTATCGAATCGCGATGTTCGATCTCCCCCGCCACTACCAGTGTCTCGCAACTTCCGCAGGTGCCTTCGCGGCAGGAGGTGACGACGGAGACTCCCGCGGATTCCAGTACGTCGACGATGCTCTGACGTGCACCGACCCGGAGGGTGCGCCCGTCGCGCGCGAGCTCGATGTCGAAGGCTCGGTCGGCGGTCGTGTCGACCGCGCGCGGTACGAACCGCTCGGTCCGCACGGTGATACCGCGTTGCGCCCCTGCGGTTTCCACGGCGTCGAGCAGGGGTTCCGGGCCGCAGCAGTAGACGGTCGCGTCGGCGCGTTCATCGAGGATGGCGGTCAACGGCAGCAGTCCGTCGACGTCCTGGGCCACGAGTCTCGCGTTCGGGTAACGCTTCCCGATTTCGTCTGCGAAGGCCATGTGCCGCCGGGTGCGCGCGCCGTAGTACAACTCCCAGGGCGTGCCGGAGCGCGCCGCTGCCGCCACCATCGGCAGAATCGGGGTGATCCCGATGCCGCCCGCGACGAAGAGATAGCGATCTTCGGTCTTCAACTCGAAATTGTTGCGGGGCAGTGATACCCGTAGTTCGCTGTCGGGGTTCGCGGTGTGGTGGAGCAGATCCGAGCCGCCGCGGCCGTCGGGTTCGCGCAGGATCGCGATGCGCCAACGTCGTCGGTCGGCGGGGTCTCCGCACAGGGAGTACTGGCGCACGCCCAGCTCCCCCACCGCGACATCGATATGGGCTCCCGGCGACCAGGAGGGTAACTCGCCCCCGTCCACGGCGGCGAGTTCCAGTGCGAACACTGCGATGGCCTCGTCACGACGGGCGGTGATCCGTACCGGCAAGTCGGTCATAGGGCCACTGTCGCCGAGGGCCGCGAACGGCAGCCACCTGGTTCGCGCAGTCGATTCACGCGATCGACGTTGACTATCGCGCGTCGCACCCCGTGCGGGCGCGACCGACACTGGCCGCATGACCTCAGTGGCGCACCTGGTCGAAAAGACCACAGAATTCGTCCGTGACCACGTCTTTCCGGTCGAGCGAGAGGTTGTCGCCGACGGCCGGGTAATGGATGACGCACTGCGTCTGGAATTGCAGAAGAAGGCCAAGGAGGCGGGCGTGTTCGGCCCGCTGTCGGACCCGCGCTACGGCGGGCTCGGCCTCGATACCCGCGCCCAGGCCCGCGTGCTGGAGGCGGCAGGCGCCAGCCTCATCGGCCCGCTGGCGGTCAACGCGTGGGCCCCCGACGACGGCAATATCCACCTGCTCGCCCACGTGGCCGACCCGGAACAGCAGCAGCGCTACCTGGCGCCGCTGGCGGCGGGCGAGGTGCGCTCGGCGATCGCGATGACCGAACCGGCGCCGGGCGCGGGCTCGGATCCGAGCATGCTGCGCACCTTCGCCGAGGAGACCGACGGCGGCTGGGTCATCAACGGCGCGAAACATTTCACCACCGGCGCGCAGGGCGCGGCCTTCACCATCTGCGTCGCGCGCACCAACGACGGACCGACCATGTTCCTGGTCGACGCCGACAATCCCGGTATGCGGGTCGGCAGGCGGATGCAGACGCTGGATCACAGCAGCGCGCCCGGCGGGCACTGCGAGGTCGTCTTCGAGGACTGCGAGGTAGCCGATTCGGCGGTGCTCGGCGAGGTCGGGCAGGGACTGGCGCTCGCGCAGGTGCGGCTGGCTCCGTCGCGGCTGGTGTTCTGCATGAACTGGCTCGGTCTCGCGGTGCGCGGACATCGGCTCGCCATCGAACATATCGGCACGCGCACCGGTTTCGGTGTGCCCATCGCCGAACACGGGCTGGCCCAGGGGCTGATCGCGGACAGCGAGATCGATATCGCGGCGGCGCGCGGGCTGATCCGTCAGGCCGCCGAGACCATCGACGAACAGGGTCCGGCTTCCTCGCAGGCCAAGCACGAGACCTCGATCGCGAAAACCTTTGTGTCCGAGGCCGTGTGGCGAGTGCTCGACCGGTCGGTGCAGTTGCACGGCGGGCTCGGTGTCTGCGAGGACCATCTGGTCGCCCGGTTCCTGGTCGAGGCACGTGCCTTCCGGATCTACGAAGGGCCCTCCGAAGTGCTGCGGTGGTCGATCGCCCGCCGCGCATTGCGTCCAGCGCGCTGAACCCGGACCACCGAGGAAAGGCAACAGAGATGACCACACGAGAAATCGCCGGATTCGCGGCGGCCTACCCCGAACTCGACTACGACGCCGTCGATTACGAATACCTGCGCGCGGTCTCGCAGGATATGGTGCCCTTCGCCGAACGGGTCGGCACCCTCGTCACCGAGATCGGCCCCGACCGCGCGGTGGTGCAGATCCCGGCCGTCGACTCCGTCCGCAACCACATGGGCACGGTGCACGCGGGCGCGCTGTTCACCGCCGCCGACATCGCGGGCGCCGCGGCGTTCGTCGGCGCGGCCGCCACCCGGCTGTTCACCATCGAACGACTGGTACTTCGTGCGGGAACGGCCTCCTACCGAAAGCCCGCGGTGGGCCGCATCCGCGCCGTCGCGACCGTGGATCAGCGCGATTGCGCCGACGTGCTCGGCGCGGTCGGCGGCGGGCGGTTCGAGTTGGCGGGCAAGGCGATACTGCTCGACGACAACGATGTCGTGGTCGCGAAATTCACCTTCGACTACGTCTGCGATGTGACGGCGACGGAGGCACTGCGGTGACCTCGGGGGCTCGCACCGCGAAATCCGAATTCACCGCGCTGGAGTCGGTGTCGGTGCCGACGTCGGACGGCGTGACCTTCACCGTTCGATTCCTGCCCGGTCCGAAAGCCGACGCTCCGGTGGTGCTGATCATTCCCGCGATGGCGATGAAGGCACGCAACTATCTCGCGTTGGCGAAGTCGTTGCACGCCCAGGGCCTTTCGGTCGCCACCTGCGATCTGCGGGCGCACGGAGAGGCCGTGCCCACGCTGGGTGAGCACACCGATTTCGGCTATCGCGAAATGCTGGAAATCGATATGCCCGCACTTGTCGCGGCGGTGCGAGAACGGTTTCCGCTGGCACCGCTGCACCTGTTCGGCCACAGCCTCGGCGGACAGCTGGCCCTGCTGTTCGCCGCGGCCGAACCCGAGAAGGTCGCCGGGGTCGTGACGATCGGCACCGGCACCGTGTTCTGGTGGGCTTTCGGCCCGCGTCGTTGGTACGAGGCGTTGAGCCAGATCCAGTGGATCGGCCTGGTGTCGCGGTGGAAGGGCCACTGGCCCGGCGGGGTTCTCATCCCGGCGCCGATGGCGGGCGGGGTCATGGTCGACTGGTCGGTGCATTCGCTGACCAGCTACTACCGTCCCAAGGGCACCGAACGCCGTTACAACCGTCTGCTGTCGCGGATGACGCTGCCGGTACTGCCGATCTCGCTGTCCGACGATGTGCTCGGCCCGAAATCCAATGTCGATTTCCTGGTGTCGCGCATGCCCGCCGCCCGGATCTCGCGGTGGCATATCGACGAGGATTCCGACATCGGCCATCGCGACCATTTCCGGTGGGTGGAGGATTCGGCGACCATCGCTCCGATCGTCGCGGGGTGGATCACGGCGGGTGATCTGCCCGCGTAGTCGATACGACACCGCAGGCCGCGCAGACTCCGCGCGGCCTGCGGTGTCGTCGTTTTCCCGCTGACGACCCCGGCGCCGGTACTCGGGCCGGGATCCTCGGCGACGACGACAATCCGTCGGGCGACCCGCGTATGCCGGGGAATAGCGAGTGCCAGTTAAAACTGCGCTGAGGCAAATCATTTCTCGAGGTCGGCGGCTCGCATAGGTTTTGCTGCGCGATCGCTTACCTGCCGTGCGTGCCCGATGTGACCCTCGGGCGCCGCGGTCCGGTGGTGTCGCGGCTGACCCGGACGTGTCCGGCTTCGCGTGCTCTATCTCTGACGGTTCCGAAACATGGTGCGGCTGAGTTGAACCCACCGAGCCGATGCGGCTCGGGCCGAAATCCGTGCTTGTGCGGGACAGCGTTCTCGTCAGGTGTTGTGCGTGAAAGGAGTCACAGTGTCGTTCGGGTGGAGGAGAGGGGGATGGCGTTTCGCGGTAGCGGCGACGCTCGTGACGCTGGTGGCGTCGGCGTGCGGTGGCGGCGGTCCGTCCGGCGGGGACGGATCGGGTACGCCACAGTCGGGCGGAACGCTCAACATCGGCCTGTCCCAGGACCTGAACGGCGTCGACGCGGCGGTGGTCAACCAGGTGTGGCGGACCGCGGCACGCGCACTGTCGGATTCGCTGGTGTTCTACAACCCCGATACCAAACAGCTCGAGCCGTGGCTCGCCACCAAGTGGGATGTCACCGACGCCCGCGTCTACCACTTCGTGCTGCGCCAGGACGTGACCTTCCACGACGGCACGAAACTGACCGGCGACGTGGTGAAGAAGAATTTCGAGAGTCTGAACCGGCCGGGTATCCACTCCAGCGCCAAGACCATCGTCGAAGGCATCCGCCAGATCACGGTGCCGTCGGAGTACGAGGTGACCGTCGAATTCGAGAAGCCCAACGCGGCCTTCCTGACCAGTCTCTCGCGGGCTCACGCGGGCATCGTCTCGGCGAAGACGGCCGCGTTGCCGGTCGCCGAGCGGCAGAAGTGGGTGGACGGTTCCGGGCCGTTCTACCTTCAGGAATACATTCCCAACCAGCACATCGTGTTGAAGAAGCGTCCCGAGTACAACTGGGCACCCGCCTATTTCGGCCGGTCCGGCGCGGCCTATCTGGACGAGGTGGTCTACAAGATCATCCCCGAGGATTCGGTGCGCAACGGCGCGGTGATCGGCGGCGACGAACTCCAGTTCATCTACTGGGTCAACGGCAAATACGTCAACCAGCTCAAATCCTCCGGGCTCACCATCTCCGAGACGCTCAATCCCGCCACCGGAACCGAACTCCCGGTGAACACCTCCTCGCGCTTCCTCCAGGATGTGCGCGTTCGCCAGGCGCTCCAGGTCGGCCTCAACCGCGACGAGTACGTCAAGATCGTCTCCAACGGTCACGACCGTGCCGCCAAAGGCCCGCTCAGCGAGTCGAATCCGTACTTCGTCGACGTCAGCCAGTACCTGAAATACGACCCGAACCGGGCCGTGAAACTGCTGGAGGACGCGGGCTGGAACAAGGTCGGCTCCGACGGCATCCGGGTCAACGCCGCCGGTGAACGGTTGCGGCTGCGCGCGCCGCAGGACGACGCGGGCTGGCAGGTGTTGCAGAGTCAGTGGCGCAAGATCGGTGTGGATCTGGCGCTCGAACCGCCGCTGCGGGCCGAGGCCAATCAGAAGCTGCTCTCCGGCGAGTACGACATCGCCTACTGGTACCACTCGACGCCGGACCCGGATGTGCTGCGGGCCAACTACGGCAAGACCACCGGCTCCAACCGGTCCTTCCTGCCCGACGGCACCGAGGTGGACAAACTCCTCCAGGAGCAGAACACCGTGCTGGACAAGAACGCTCGCCAGCAGATCGTGGACAAGGCGGCACAGCTGCTCGTCGAACAGGCCTATGTGATCCCGGTCGTCAACGACGTCGACGTCTGGGCCTACCAGCCGAGTCTGCACGGTATCCAGGCGGTCGGTCTGGACCAGTACCTGTTCAACGCCTGGCTCGACAAGTAGGCACGGATGCGGATGGTGAGGTACGCCCTGCGGCGACTGCTCTACGCGGTCGTCGTGGTCTGGGGCGCGTTCACGGGAGCGTTCTTCCTGTTGTACATCGTGCCGGGCGACGCCGCGGGCGGCCTCACCCTCGGTGCGGACGGCGGCGACGTCGAGAAGCTGCTGGCCGAGCAACGCGAGTTGCTCGGGCTGAACCGGCCGTTGTACGTGCAGTATTTCGACGCGCTCACCGGCGCGTTGCACGGCGACTTCGGCGACAGCGTCTACCAGCGTCGGCCCGCCACCGGCATCTTCTTCGAATCCTTCGGGCAGACGCTGCAACTGGCATTCCTCGGCCTGCTGCTCGCGGTGATCATCGGCGTCACGCTGTCGGTGGTGATCGAGCTGATCAATTGGAAATGGGCGCGTGAGCTGCTGATCTCGCTGCCGCCGGTGGCGGTGTCGCTGCCGCCGTTCATCGTGGCTCTGGTCGCCGTGCAGATCTGCGCGTTCCAATTGCACTGGATCAAGGCCTTCGGCGACAAGACCACCCTCGGTCTGTTGATCGCCTCGCTGACGATCGCGGTGGCGGGCGGTGGGCAGATCTCGCAGCTGCTCACCGTCAACCTGCGCGCCGCGCTGACCTCGCCGTATATCGAGACCGCGCGGAACTGGGGGCTGAGCCGTTTCGACCTGGTCGTGCGGCATGCCCTGCGTGCGGCGGCGCTGCCCGTGGTCACGGCATTGGGCACCACCATCGGCGTGATGGTGGGCGGGACCGTCCTGACCGAGACGGTGTTCTCACGGCTCGGCGTCGGCAGGCTGATCGTCGACGCCGTCGACGGCCGGGACATGCCGATCGTGCTCGTCGCGGTGACCGCGAGCGCGCTGATCTTCGTCACGGTCAACCTCGTCGTCGACCTGATCTATCCGGTCATCGACAAGCGAATCCGATTGGACGACTGATGAGTCTGCTCGATGTCATCCCCACCGCGACCGCGCCGGAGAAGGCGGACGGTGTCGCCGTCCGGGTCCGGCGGGGCGCGGGCGCGGCACTGTGGTTGCGCCACATCGCGAGTTCACCGAGCCTGCTGCTGGCCTACGTCTGGGTCGTCCTCATGCTCGTCGCGACCTTCGCGCCCGGTGTGTTCACTTCGCGCGACCCGCTCGCGCAGGACGCCGACGCGCTGCTGGTGAACCCGAGTCTGTCGCATCCGTTCGGCACCGACGATCTGGGGCGCGACCAGTTCACCCGGATGGTGCACGGCACCTCGCTGTCGGTGCAGGCCGCGGTGATCGCCGTCCTCATCGGACTGGTCAGCGGTGCGCTGGTCGGTCTGGTCGCCGGGGCGGTGCGCGGCTGGGTGGACAGCGTGCTGATGCGGATCGTCGACATCATGCTCGCCGTGCCCAGCCTCATCGTGTCGCTGGCGATCATCTCCGCGCTGGGTCAGGGCGTGGTCAATATCGCCGTGGCCATCGGCATCAACAGCACGGCCGGTTTCGCCCGGCTGATGCGGTCGGAGGTGCTCAAGGTGGCGGGCGCGAAATACGTCGAGGCCTCGGTGTTCGCCGGACACGGATACGCCTACCGGCTGCTGCGCCACGTCGTGCCCAATGCCTCCCGCTCGGTGCTCGCCGCGGCCACCATGGAGATCGGCTCGGCGATCCTGACCGTCGCCGCGTTGAGTTTCCTCGGCCTCGGCGCACCGCCGCCGACCCCCGAATGGGGACTGCTCGTCTCGGAGGGCCGCACCTTCATCGCCACCCAGTGGTGGCTGAGCCTGCTGCCCGGGCTCGTCATCACCGTCTCGGTCGTCGCGATCTACCGGATCGGCCGATCGCTCAACCGCGGGAGAACCAGTGTCGTCGCCTGACCTTTCGGTGCCCGAACCGGGCGCACTGCTGAGCCTGCACGAGGTCGCCGTCGATTTCGACGTGCCAGGTCGGCGCTCGACCCGGGTCGTCGACGGGGTGAGCGTGAGCCTGCGCGCCGGACAGGTGCTGGCGCTGGTCGGCGAATCCGGTTCCGGTAAGTCGACTCTCGCGCGCACGGTGACCGGCACGCTGGCCGAGAACGGACGGGTCGCCGCCGGTCGGGTGGTCTTCGACGGTCAGCAGCTCAACGGTCTGCGGGACAAGCAGTACCGCGCCATCCGCGGCCGGGAGATCGGCTACATCCCGCAGGACGCGCTGCTCGGCCTCAACCCGCTCCTGCCCGTCGGGGTGCAGGCGGGTGAACCGCTGCGCGCGCACGGCCTGGCGAACAAGGCACAGCGCCGCGAACGCGTCATCGACCTGTTCGGCAAAGTGGGACTGCGCGATCCGGAGAAGATCTTCCACGCCTATCCGCACGAACTCTCCGGGGGCATGTGCCAACGGGTGCTCATCGCCGCGGCCATGTCCACCCGTCCCAAACTCCTCATCGCCGACGAACCGACGACCGCGCTCGATGTCACCGTGCAGAAGCGGATCCTGGATCTGCTCGGCGAACTGGTGGCCGAGGACGAACTGTCGATCCTGCTCATCACCCACGATCTCGGGGTCGCGGCCGAACGCGCGGACGAGATCGCGGTACTCAAGGACGGGAAGCTGGTTCGCTCCGGACGCGCCGCGGAAGTCATCGCGGCGCCCGGCGACGCCTACACGACCGCGCTGCTGCGCTCGTCGTCGTTGGGCTTCTCGGGAATCGCCGCCGCGCAGCGGCGCTCGACGCAGCCGGTCGAGCAGGACGCACCCGTCGTGGTGAAGGCCGAGGGCGTGCGCAAGGTTTTCGCCGCGCAACGCGGCAGGGATCCGGTGACCGCGGTCGCCGACGCGTCGTTCCAGGTACGGCGCGGCACCACCCTCGGCATCGTCGGCGAATCCGGTTCCGGCAAAACCACTCTGGTCAGATTGCTGGCCGGTTTGGCCGCACCGGACTCGGGGACGATCGAGGTCGCGGGGCAGAAGGTGGTGCACCATCGCCGCGGCGCGGGCCAGGCCGAGCTGTATCGCACGGTGCAGATGGTCTACCAGGACCCGTTCGCCTCGCTGAATCCGCGCGCCACCGTGCGCGCCATCATCGAAGAACCGTTGCGCGGCCACAAGATCGGTGACGGCGCGCAACGCCGCCGCCGGGTCGCCGAACTGCTCGAGGTCACCGGCCTACCCGCAGACGTCGCCGACCGCTACACCGCCGAACTGTCCGGCGGACAGCGTCAGCGGGTGGCGATCGCGCGCGCCCTGGCCCCCGACCCCCGGCTGGTGGTCCTCGACGAGCCGGTGTCGGCGCTCGACGTGACCGTGCAACGGCAGATCCTCGATCTGCTCACCACACTGCAACGGCAGTTCTCGCTCACCTATGTCTTCATCTCCCACGACCTGGGAGTGATCGCCGAGATGTCCGACGAGATCCTCGTCCTGCACCACGGCGACATCGTCGAGCGCGGAACCGCTCGCGACATTCTCATCTCCCCCGAGACGGATTACGTCAAAGAACTCCTCGCCTCCATCCCCGGAGCGGGCGTCGAGTCCGTCCCGGTTTGATCCACCGAAAGGAATTCACGTGGGCTCCCCCGCGAAACGCGAAATGCATCTGGGCTACATGTATTGGCTCAACGGCACGCACTGGGGCGGCTGGCGTCTGCCGGAAGCGCCCACCGCCAACGCGTTCGAACTCGACTACGCCGCCGCGGCCGCGAAACTGGTGGAGGACGCCAAGTTCGACTTCTTCTTCCTCGGCGACACCCTGCCCGGCGACATCTACGCCGAGCACTGGGGCACGACCCACAACGCGGGCCGGTTGGAGCCGTTCACCCTCGCTTCGCAACTGGCGCTACAGACCTCCAAGATCGGTCTGGTCGTCACCGCGCACCCCACCTACTACGAGCCCTACATCCTGGCCAGGCTCACCGCCTCGCTCGATCATCTGAGCGGAGGCAGGCTGTCGTGGAACGTCGTGCTCGGCGCCTCGGACCTCGCGGCGCAGAACTTCAGCCTCCCGGATCTGGGCGGTGAACGCCGCTACGCGCGCGCCGACGAATTCATCCGGGTGATCCGGCTGCTGTGGGACAGCATCGAGGACGGCGCCTACCTCCAGGACAAGAAGTCCGGGCAGTACCTGGATCCGACCAAGATCCACCGGCTCGCCCACAAGGGCGAATTCTTCCAGGTGGCGGGCACCCTACCGATGCCGCGTCCGCCCCAGGGCCAGATCCCGCTGCTGTACGCGGGCGCGTCCGAACTCTCCCGGGAGCTGACCGCGCGGCACTGCGAACTCAACTTCACCGGGCCCGGCACCATCGAGGATTCGATCGCGTTCAACACCGACGTGCGCGAACGCGCCCGCCGCATCCACGGTCGCGACGTACCGATCTTCTTCCTGCCCGGCATCTCGCCCATCATCGGCGACGACAGGGCCGACGCGGTGGACATCTTCGAACGGCTCAATGCCGGACTGCCACTGGACGACGACCCGGTCGATGGTGACAAGGACGAGCAGTTCTGGAGCAGCGACGCGTGGGCCGCCATCCAGCAGGCCCCGCGCGGCGGATTGCCGCTGGGCGTGCGCAGCCTGCGCTCGCTCTCGGAGCGGATCGGCGTCGACCTGCGCGCGGGCGGCCTCGATGCCGTGATCACCGCCGAAACCGCCTCGCGGTTCAACGAATTCGGTCGTGCGTTGCTCGGCGCGGTGGCGACGCGCACCGACCGGACCGTCGAACGCGGCACGGTGCGCGCGGGTGATCTGCTGCGCAATTCCATCGGCGGTGGCTTCCCCCAGGTGATCGGAAGCGCGCAGGACGTCGCGGATCGGCTCATCGAATGGTTCGATCGCGGCGCGGCCGAGGGATTCAATATCAATTCCCCCTATATGTGGGATCAGTTGGAACGCTTCACCTCCCGGGTGGTGCCGATCCTGCGCGACAAGGGCGTCTTCCGCACCGAATACACCGCCGACACCTTCCGCGGTCATTTCGGGCTCGAGGTGCCACCCAACCGATTCGCGACGAATTCCTGACGATTCCCGCTCTCCTGACGTTATTTTCGAGGACATACGATGAGTGACAGAAAACTCCGGCTGGGCCTGGCCGCCTACGGCACCGGATGGGACGCCGAGGCCTGGCGACTACCGCAGGCGACCAGTTCCGGACTGCGCGACCCCAGCGTCATCCTGGACGTGGCCCGAGCGGCCGAGCGCGGCAAACTGGACTACGTCTTCTCCGGCAGCGCGCTGGGTAGCGAACCGGAATACCTCCAGCGCGTCTACCGCTGGGACAATTTCGTGTACGCGGGTTACGCGGCCGCGATCACCAAGAATCTCGGATTCCTGGTCTCGGTGAATTCCTCTTTCGAACACCCCTACGCGGTGGCTCGCCAACTCGCCACCCTGGACAACTTCAGCAAGGGCCGCACCGCGCTCAATGTGGTGTTCGGCATCGATCGCGACGGCGATCCGGCGCTCAACTACGGCAAGAACCCGGTTCCCGACGAACAGAGCAAATACAGCCGCGCTCGTGAATTCACCGACGTGGTGAACCGGCTGCTCTACCAGAGCTGGGACGACGATTTCCTGCTCGCCGACAAGGACAAGAACGTCCTGATCAGGCCGGGGTCGTGGCACCGTATCGAGCACACGGGTGAGCATTTCGAGGTGCGCGGACCGCTCAACGTGCCGCCGCCGGTGCAGCAGCGCATTCCCAATGTGCACGTCGGCACGTCGGAGGAATCGCTGCGCTACGGCGCCGATTTCGCCCAGATCCGGTTCTCGCCCTACTTCGGTATCGAGCGAGGCAAGCAGGAGTACCGCAAGCTGAAGGAACGCGTGGCCGCCGCCGGCCGCGATCCGGAGAAGTTCAAGATCATTCCGGGCGCCACCTTCTACATCGCGGGCACCAAGCGGGAGGCTCAGGCGATCTACCGCCAGGTCACCAATTTCACGCTGACCGAGGAGATCCCCGAGCAGTTCTCCCTCGCGCTCGGTATCGATCTGTCGCGGGTGCGCGACAGCGAGAAGGTCGTCGACGTCGTCGATCTGGACACCGTCGCGCCCGACGTCTTCGAGGATTTCCTGCCCACGCTGGGCCGGGAGAAGCGCCACACCGACACCCGCGACGACCGCGAGATCATCCGCCGCCTGCTCACCGCCATCGGCGAGGATCTCACCCTGCGCGAGCTCTACCACCACGTGCATCGTTCCCGGCAGGCCGCCCAACCCGCGCTGGTCGGCGACGCCGTCACCATCGCCGACTGGGTGGAGGAACATTTCGTGGAGCGGGTACTCGACGGCGTGCAGTTCTTCCCGCCCTACCACCGCGGTCCGGCCGATCTGTTCGTCGACACCGTGGTGCCGGAACTGCAACGGCGCGGCCTGTTCCGCACCGAATACGAGGCCGACACCCTGCAGGGTCTGCTCGATACGGATAACGGCTGATGGCGGGCGTCACGGCGATTCCCGCCGGATATCGCGCGCTGGGCCGGTCGGGTCTGATCCTGTCGGAGTTGGGCATCGGGGCGAGCACCTTCGGTCGCTCCGGGATGCGCGCCGTCGATCCCGAGAATGTCACGGCGATCGTCGACCGGGCCATCGATCTCGGCATCACCTATTTCGACCTGGCCGAGGGCTACGGTGACCGCACCGGCCTGAGCGAGGAACTGTTCGCGAAGGCGGTCGGCACTCGACGCGAAAGTGTGGTGATCGGAACGAAATTCGGCCGCTCACTGCTGGCCGATCGCGGACCCACCTACGCGCTGACCGGGTCGCGCAAGTACATCCTCGCGTCGGTGGAGGATTCCCTGCGCAGGCTCGGCACCGACTACATCGACCTGTACCAGATCCACTTCCCCGACACCCACACCCCGATCGAGGAAACTCTCGCGGCACTCGACGCGCTGGTCACCTCCGGCAAGGTCCGCTATATCGGCGCCTCGAATTTCAAGGCGTGGCAGATCGCGGACGCCGAGCACGTCGCGGCCCGCGACGGCTACACCCGGTTCGTCTCCACCACCGACGAATACAACCTCACGTGGCGTAAACCGGAGGAAGAGCTGATCCCCGCGCTGCGGAACTACGGGCTCGGGTTCATCCCGTACTTCCCGTTGCAGAACGGCCTGCTCACCGGGAAATACCGGGAGGGACAAGCTCCGGAGGGCGCGAAGATCACCAATCTGAAGCGCTATCTGCTGCGCACCGCGCCGTGGGACGCGCTGCGGCAGTTCGAGAAATTCGCCGCCGAACGCGAGGTGACACCCACCGCGCTGGCGCTGGGCTGGTTGCTCGCCCAGCCGACGGTGACCAGTGTCATCGCCGGGGTCACGGTGCCCGATCAGTTGGACGAGAATCTCACCGCTGCCCGGTGGGTGCCGACGTCGGAGGAGGAACGGGAACTGCGCGAGCTGTTCACCGGTGACCTGTCCGGCGGGCCGGGAGTGGTCGACAAGGGCTGAGTGCCGGCTCCGCACCGCGCCCCCGGTCCGATCGCCCGCCGTAACCTGTTGCGGGGCAATCGGACCGAGGTGCCGGTTCTTTCTGGACGTTCAGCCGCGGTCGGAACCGGTGGCGATCGGACGGGACGGGTCGGAGGTCCACTGTGACCACGAGCCGGGGTACAGGGCGGCCGGGATGCCGAGCTTGCTCAGCGCCAGCACGTCCAGGGTCGCGGCGACACCGCCGCCGCAGTAGGAACCGATCGGCGCGCCGGTCAGGTAGGGCGCGTACAGGGTTTTCAAGGTGTCGTCGTCGGCGAGGTAGCCGTCGCGCAGATTGTCGGTCCCGGGCAGGCTGTGCGCACCGGGGATGTGGCCGCTGGCCGGTTGGTCGGCCGAACCGGCGTACGCGGCAGCGCCTCTCGCGTCCAACAGGTGTCCGTCGCGTGCCAGTGCGGCCGCGGCGTCGGAGTCCAGGGTGGGCAGTGCGCCGAGGCGAACCGTCGCGGTGCCGCCGCCTGTCGCCGGGCGGGTATCGGCGAGTTCGCGGCCCGATGCCTGCCACGCGTGGACGCCGCCGTCGAGGTAGCGAACATCGGCCAAACCGGCCCAGCGGAGCACCCACCAGGCACGGGAAGCGCTCGACGGGGTGTCCGCGCTGTAGACCACGACGAGGCTGGAATCGCTGATCCCCCAACGCTGTACGAGTTCTCGTACCTGTTCTTCCTCGGGCAGTGGACCGTTGCCCGAGGTCTCGGTGCGCGGCCCGATCAGTTCGGCGAAATCGACGGCGTGGGCGCCGGGAATGTGCCCGGCGACCGGGGCGTCGGCCAGGGAAAGATTCGCGGCGCCGGGGATCGTGGCGGGGTCGCGACGGACCTCGAGAACGACGACGTCGGAGCCCGCGTCGAGCGCGGCCCCCAGGTCCGCGGCGGTGATCACCGAGGTAACAGAGCTCATCACAATCCTTGCCGATAGTCGGTTGTCCAACCGAGCCGACGCTAATGCGGGATGTCCGCCGCGGGGACGGTTGCACTCGCGCTGATCGTTAGAGGTACCGGCGGCGGTTGTCACGGTGTCGGGGCGGGCCCCTGTAAGCCGGTCAGGTATTCGTCGAGCAGGGCGAGTACCTCGGCGTGACCGTCGTCGATACCGAGCAGGTCGTCCATGGCGAGGATGCGTGACAGTCCGGCCATCAGGACGCTGAGCGCGGCGGGGGTCGGCTCGATGTCGGAGTCGCGTCGGGTCTTGGTGTCGAGCACGCGTGCGAATACCGCTTCCTGGAGTTGCCGGAATTGACGCGTGTAGGAGGCGAGTTCGGTGCGGATGACCTCGCGGTGGTTGGCCAGGGCGATGAATTCGATGTTCAGGGTGCCCTGACGGGGTTCGCTGGTGATCTCCCACAGCGCGCGCAGCGGGTTCTCGGCCTCCGCGGCGCGTTGCAGTCGTGCCAGGTTCGCCTCTGCTCCGCGCCGGAACACCGCGAGGAACAGTTCGTCCATCGTTCCGAAGTGGTAGTAGACCAGCGCCTGGTTGGCCTGCGCCTTGGCTGCGACCTTGCGGGTGGTGACCGCGGCGTAGCCCTCTTCGGCCATCAATTGTGTGGCCGCCTCGATCAGCGCGGCGCGGGTCTTGGATGCCCCGACCAGGCGGGATCCGCTCATCGGGTCCTCGCACACTCGACGCTGGGGCACTCACGGGTCGACAACACCCGGTCACTGTATCGGCCCTTGACCGCGGCCTCTTGCGGGTGTTAGGAATTTCTCGACAGAACTTAGGCAATCGCCTAAGTTCGGCGGTCGGCGTCGAGGAGCCAATGTTGTGAGCAGCCATGATCAGGTGGACGTCGCGAGCAGGGGAACGGCCGTGGTCACCGGTGGCGGGTCCGGGATCGGACTGGCGGTCACCCGGCGGTTGCGCGCGGACGGCTATCACGTGGCCACCATCGATCTGCGACCGACCGAAACCGACCTCGCCTACACCGCCGATGTCGCCGATCGCGGCGCGGTGGACAACGCGATGGCGGCGATCCGCGCCGAATCGGGCCCGATCACGGTCCTGGTCAATGCCGCGGGCCTGGAGGGCTACAAACGTTTCGTCAATCTCGACTTCGCGACCTGGCAGCGGGTCATCGAGGTGAACCTGCACGGGGTGTTCCACACCGTGCAGGCGGTGTTGCCCGACATGCTGGCGGCGGGGTTCGGCCGCATCGTGAACATCTCCTCGTCGAGCGCGCATTCGGGCCAGCCGTTCATGGCGCACTACGTCTCGGCCAAATCCGCCGTCAACGGTTTGACCAAGGCGCTGGCCCTGGAGTTGGGTCCGTCGGGAATCACCGTCAACGCGGTGCCGCCGGGGTTCGTGGACACACCCATGCTGCGCAGATCCGAGACGGAGGCACGGTTGGGCGGCACCGTCGAGGACCACATCCAGAGGACGCCGGTCCGACGGGTCGGCAGGCCGGAGGACATCGCCGCGGCGTGCTCGTTCCTGATCTCACCGGAGGCCGGATACATCACCGGCCAGATCCTCGGCGTCAACGGCGGCCGTAACACCTGATCGACGTGCCGTTCTCGGTGCGATGCCCCCGGAACGCGTCCGGTGTTACCGCCGATCTCGAAGGAAGGATGAACCGATATGCCGAATTTCGCGAAACCCGCGGAGGGCTCGTGGACACAGCACTTTCCCGATCTGGGCACCGCCCCGATGTCCTACGAGGACTCGATCACCCCCGAGCACTACGAACTCGAACGCACAGCGATCTTCGAACGGACCTGGCTCAATGTCGGCCGCGTGGAACAGATCCCGAGAAAAGGGAACTACTTCACCAAGGAGATCGCCGCGGCGGGGACCACCGTGGTGATCGTCCGCAGCATCGATGACGAGATCCGGGCATTCCACAATATCTGCCGTCACTGCGGACTCGAACTCGTTCGGGACCACGGACCGGTCGATACCGACAGCGCATTCCAACCGCACGAGTGCCCACAGGATTCGGCCCGGGGTCCGCTCGACGGCGAGGTCACCTTCGTCCGGCGGGAATCGGAATTCCTCGACCTGGATCTGCCGCGGCTCGGTCCGAGATCGGTTCGATGCGAAATCTGGGAGGGGTTCGTCTTCGTCAACTTCGATGACGACGCCACCGGACTGATCGAGTATCTCGGTGGCTTCGCCGCCGGATTGCAGGGGTATCCGTTCGATCGGATGACCCAGGTCTTCACCTACCGGACCGAGGTCGCCAGCAACTGGAAACTGTTCATGGACGCCTTCCTCGAGTTCTACCACGCACCGGTTCTGCACGGGAAGCAGTACGTCGGCGACGAGTCGCGCAAACTCATGAACTACGGATTCGAGGCACTGCACTACGACATCGACGGTCCGCACGGCATGGTGTCGTCCTGGGGTGGCATGGCGCCGCCGAAAGACCCGAGCATGGTCAAACCGATCGAACGAATCCTGCGCAGCGGCAATTTCGGGGCATGGGACCGCCCCGACATCCCCGGCCTCGACCCGCTGCCGCCCGGGCTCAACCCGTCACGGCACAAGGCATGGGGATTGGATTCCTATGTCTTCTTCCCGAACTTCATGATGGTGGTCTGGGCGCCGGGTTGGTATTTGACCTATCACTACTGGCCCACGGCCTACAACCATCACATCTTCGAAGGCACGCTGTACTTCGTGCCCCCGAAGGACGCGACCGCCCGGCTGCGCCAAGAACTGGCCGCGGTCACCTTCAAGGAATTCGCACTCCAGGACTGCAACACCCTCGAAGCCACCCAGAGAATGCTCGAATCCCGCGTGGTCACCCACTTCCCACTCAACGATCAGGAAATCCTGCTCCGACACCTGCACAAAACGGCGGGCGAATACGTAGACGCGTACCGAGCCGGACGGTAGTCGACGAGGGACCGGAAAACACGGCGTCGGTGGCATCAGCCGATTTCGGTTTCGGTGCCCAGGTAGTTCACGAGATCGCGAGGCAGGCCGTGCGTGTCGTGTAGGTAGTGGTAGTCGTCGTCGGTCAACTGTCCGGTGAACCTACTGCGGGACAGCACCTTTCGTCCACGCTGGAGTAGCAGATCGAATGTGCGTTCCTCGTCGAGCAGCATGGTGCGAACCTCGTGCGGGTGAACAGGTTGCCGGAAATGCTCGAGGGTGTGTTCCACGAGCTCGATCGGCAGGTCGGACAGGGTGCGGGACGGGTCGTCGCGCCACAGCGTGGTCAGGGCGCGGCGGATCAGGCGGCGCAGTACATGACCGCGACCCGACGGGGACGGCGTGACCAGGTCGCCGAGGACGACGACACTCGAGCGCAGATGGTCCGACAGCAGTCGTAGCGACCGTTCGTCGAGCGGACCCCAGATTCGGGGCAGGGTGCTCAGCCAGGGCTGGAATACGTCGATGTCGAAGACCGATCGGGTGTTCCGCAGGATTCGTACCAGCCGTTCCAGACCCAGGCCGGTGTCGATGCCGGGTCGGCGCAGTGGTTCGAGGCTGCCGTCGGGGTGGCGGAGGTATCGCATCATGACGTGATTCCACACCTCCACCCATCGACCGTCGGATGTCGGTGTGCCCCGTGGTGTTTCGTCTCCGGTCCAGACGAAGATCTCGGAATCGGGTCCGCAGAGTCCGGTCGGGCCGTTTGACCACCAGTTCTCCTCGGTGGTCGGTTCGACCGGGACGCCCAACTCTTCCCAGGTGCGCCACGATTCGCGGTCGGGCTCGACCTGCTCGTCACCGCCGAACACCGTCACGTGTATCCGGCCGGGATCGATGCCGAAGCCGTCGCGCAACAGTTCCCATCCCCAACGCAGGCTCTGCCGGCCGCCGTAGTCGCCCAGTGACCAGGACCCGAGCATTTCGAACACGGTCAGGTGGGTGTCGTCGCCGACCTCCTCGAGATCGGTGGTGCGCAGGCATCGTTGCAGGCCGGTGAGCCGCCCACCCAGCGGGTGGGGTCGGCCCATCAGGTACGGGGTCAACGGGTGCATTCCGGACGTGGTGAACAGCACCGGATCCCCCGGCGGAGGAATGAGTGATCCGTTCGGGGTGAGGCGGTGCCCACGTTCGCGGAAGAAGTCGAGGAATGTCCGAACGGTCTGGTCTGTCGTGATCATGGTTGCTCCGTCGAGTTCGATGTCGACCGGAAACGACCGCACGTGGCAGGAACGACGCATACCAGCGGACCGTTTCCGGTCGCCGGTATGGGGAGAAAGAGGTCAGGCGGCGGCGACCGGCGAGCTGAGAGCTCGTGCGGCCGCGGCGGCGATTCGTGAAATGACCTTCATGGGTGCACGGTAGCAACCGGACCGTGCGTAACACGACCGATTTATCCACGGCGACGTGATCGGAAGCCCGCTACCACATCGGCGTTTACGGACGGATACCGCAATTTCGTTGCCCGGGAAACCGTGGATCAGCGGTTCGTCCGGCCTTTCCGGACAGAATTAGTCCCCCGGTTCAGAACTTGCCGGTGTGGTGTTCGATTCGGTGCCCGAGTCGGGTGGCGAAATCGGTGACGAAATCCTCGGTGAGGGGCGGCCAGCCCCAGAAATCGAAGGCGAGGGCGCCCAGGGCGAAACCGTCGGCCCACTGCCAGGTGGTGATGGGGCTCGGTGTGGCGCAGGAACGGCAGGTCGCCGATCCGGTGCCTGTTCGCTTCCAGTCGTCGATCGCGTCGGAGAACGGCTGCCACACGGCGGGATCGGCTTCCCACTGTTGGGGGTAGTCGATGATCACGGTGGCGGCCCGGCAGCGTGGGCATACGGCGGAGGCCGGTTCGGTGGCACCCTGGCCGGGATAGTGGTCGTGGCGGCCGACGATGACGGCGACCGGGCCGGGAATCCAGTCGCCGCCCCATTCCTGGGTCAACTGCGGCCAATCCGGGCCCGGCACATAGCCTTCGTCGACCTGGAGGCTGTACATCGCGTCACGCGAGGTCTCCCGAAGCAGCCATCCGCGCGATACCATCCAGTCCACCATGTGCTCGGCCAGTCCGCTCGCGTCGGCCGAGGTCACGTCCAGGTCGACGATTCGTTCGAAGAAGTCACCCACACCCGCATACTGCCACCACGGGCCGACACCGGTACCCGGGTCGGCGGGACATCGAGGGGGCGACGATCGCGTGCACGGTGTTCGTGCTCCTGAGGTTCGCCGACCGGGAGTAAGCGGTGCAGCGGACTCGTATCAGGAACCGATGCGGGCGGGTTCGGTGATCGCGCCGATGAGGGCGGTGTCGTGGTCGGCGGCGACGAAGCGGGGGTGGTCGAGGATGTCGTGGAGGAATTCGGCCGTGGTGGCGATATTCGTGCCGGAGATTCTGGTTTCGGTGAGGGCGCGGCGCATACGGGCGATGGCGGCGGGGCGGTCGGGGGCCCAGACGATGATCTTGGCCAGGAGTGAATCGTAGTGCGGGGGGATGGTGTAGCCGGGGGCTACGTGGGTGTCCACGCGGACGAAAGGGCCGCCGGGGAAGACGCATTCGGTGAGAGTGC
>NZ_JAFMPL010000073.1:0-39992 GCF_019038455.1 Nocardia noduli | reverse complement strand
GATGCCCGCCCCCGCGCCGCCGGTCTACGAGAACAATCTCGACGGCTGGATCCACCAGGCCCTCGACATCATGGCCGCCAACGGAATCCCCGGCACCTACGAGGGCATCCACCGCAACATCATGCGCGAGTCCACCGGTGACCCCCAGGCGATCAACCTGTGGGATTCCAACGCCGCCATGGGCATCCCGTCCAAGGGCCTGCTCCAGGTGATCGACCCCACCTTCGCCACCTACCACGTCGAGGGCACCCCGTTCGACGTCTGGAACCCGGTCTCCAACATCGTGGCCGCCTGCAACTACGCGGCGCACCGCTACGGCACGATGGACAACGTCGACTCGGCGTACTGAGTCACACGCGTTCTCGGGTAGCCCCCGGCCTCCGATCGAGAGATCGAAGGCCGGGGGCTACCGGCGTACGATGCTCGACGTGGCCGATTACGCGCATACCGACGCGTCGGTCAGCCGCCGCGCCGAGAAGGCGCGCCGATTGGCCGCCTATCTCTGGGACCGCGACATCAGCGGCGCGGAACTGCTCGACCTGCCCGCGACCGTCCGGCGCAAGGTGGCGCGGGCGGCCGACACCAATCCGCCGAGTACCGACGAGACCTGGACGGTCGTCGCCCGGCTGCTGGACGAGAAACAGGCGTGGTCGGTGCGTAACCCCGGTCACCCCGCGGGGAGCCGGGCACACGCCGAGGAGAAGATCCTGTGGGTGAAACCGCCGGTCAAGCCCTGGTCGACGGGCTGATCACGGGCAGGGCACGTCCAGCGGCGCCGACCGCTCGGCCACCGGCACCACCCGGTCTGCGAGCGAGCGGATCGCCGCGGCCTCGTCTGAGCTCATCGGTTCGATGAACAGTGCCCGCACCAGTTCGACGTGATTCGGCGCCGCCCGCTCGATGGCGGCGCGACCCTGCGGCGTCAGCCGGACCAGGATGCCCCTGGCATCGTCAGCGGCAGGCGTGCGGTCGACGAGACCGCGAGATGCCATGCGCGCCAAGTGTTTCGACAACCTGCTCTTCTCCCAGCACACCTCGGCGGCCAATTCCTTGGCGCGCAGGCTGTCGTCGGGTGCGGCCGAGAGCGCGACCAGCAGTTCGTAGTCGGCGGCGGACAGTCCGTCGCGCGCGAGGCCTGCCGCGATGGCCGCGTCCATCCGCTGCCGCAGGCGCACATAGGCCTGCCAGGTCTGCTGCTCGTCATCGCTCAACCACTGCACCACGGGAATTATCCTAGCCCTGCGTTAGTTGACATGGACACCAACCGCCGCAATAGCCTCGCCTCGATAATCTCCCGGAGGTGCCCAATGCCCGCCATCACCGTCGACGACATCATGATCCTGCCCCGCCTGCCCAGGCCGGACCGGACCGCGCCGGAACGTCCGGTCGACAAGATCGTCACCGCGCACAAGCAGCTGGAGGGTGCGGGATTCGAGGTGCGCAGGCCGTTCCCGAGCCTTGATCTGCGTTCGGCGGATCCGTTCATCCTGCTCGACCAGATGGGGCCGGTGGCCTACGAGCCGCACCAGGCCAAGGGCGCGCCGTGGCATCCGCATCGCGGCTTCGAGACCGTCACCTACATGCTCGACGGCGCCATGGTCCACCACGACTCGCACGGCGGTGGCGGCACCATCAGCGAGGGCGACACCCAGTGGATGACCGCGGGGTCGGGCATCCTGCACGACGAGGTGCCACCGGAGGAACTGGTCGCGACCGGCGGCTGGTTCCACGGCATCCAGCTCTGGGTGAATCTGCCCCGCGCGCTCAAGATGGCGCCGCCGCGCTATCAGGATCTGGACGCCTCGAAGCTGACCCTGGTCAGTTCGCACGACGGCGGCGCGCTGCTGCGCGTCATCGCGGGTGAGATCGGCGGATTCAGCGGCCCCGGTTCGACTTACACGCCCATCGCCTACGCGCACGCGTCGATCAGTCCCGGCGGACAGCTGGAAATGCCATGGCCGCAACACTTTACAGCAATGGCATACGTTTTATCCGGCAGCGGAACAGTGGGTTCACAGCGCCATCCCCTCACCGAAGGACAGCTCACCGTGTTCGGGCCCGGGTCCACTATCACCCTCTCGGCTGATTCCGAGCAACACAATGTGACCGGAGACCTCGAAGTCCTGCTGCTCGGCGGACAGCCCATTCGTGAGCCGGTCATCCAGTACGGGCCGTTCGTGATGAACACCAAGGCCGAGATCATCCAGGCCATGGAGGACTACCAGGCGGGGCGTATGGGCAACATTCCAGCAGAGCACGTGCGCGGCACCGTGATCGGCGAATAGCGGGATTGCGCGGTATCCCCTAATGCCCTAATTCATAGTCCGCGCGGTTGACAACTGACCTGAGCGTCACGAAGGTGGATGCGGCGTCGCCCCCTCGGCGCAACATCCACCGCACCAGACACTGAGGAATACATGAACGTTCGCCGGCTCACCGTCAGCGCCGCCGCCGCGGGCCTGACCCTCCTGGCGGCCCCGGCCGCCATCGCCGCACCCACCGGTTCGGCAGGGACGGGTTCATCCGCCATCGATACCGGCTCGGCCGCAACCGGTTCGGCCGGTCTGTCGCAGACCGGTTCCACCGGAGGCGCCTTCAACAACTGCGAGGACGCCAAGGCCGCCGGTCGCGCCCCCCTGTTCCGCGGGGAACCGGGCTACGGACCGCACCTGGATCCCGACGGTGACGGATTCGCCTGCCCGACGGTCTGACCACCGCAGAAGACAGAACACCCGGTGTGGCCCTCCTGGCCACACCGGGTGTTTTTTCGTATGCCTCGGGTCGACCGACCCGAATCGACCGTCTCCGGTCAGCGGAAGATCTTGAGCAGAACCAGGCCGACGACGACGGCACCGGCGCCGATCAGGCTGTACTTCACCTTCGGCTCGTTCAGCTTCGCCAGCACCATGTGCTTGGTGTCGCCCGCGATCCGCTGCGGGTCGGCGCGCACCGCGAGTTCGTCGAGGGTGCTCGCGAGCCGGGTGCGGGCCTCCTCGATATCGCGCTCGATCCGGTCGGTATCCCTAGCCACGTCAATGTCCTCCTGTCGAATTCGGCGCCACCGGGCGCGGACCAGGCGCGAAGTGCAGGCCGTCCGCGAGTCACCAGGGCTCGCGGACGAGTGTATCCGCACGCCCGGTGTCGGTATGTTCGGTTACCGTGCAGGGCGTGACCGACAACCAACGACTCTCCGCGGGCGATACCGCCCCCGCGTTCACGCTGGCCGACGCCGACGGCAAAGAGGTCTCGCTCGCCGACTACCGCGGCCGCAAGGTGATCGTGTACTTCTACCCCGCCGCGAGCACGCCCGGCTGCACCAAACAGGCCTGCGATTTCCGCGACAATCTCACCGACCTCGGTGGCGCGGGCATCGACGTCATCGGGATCTCCCCCGACAAGCCCGCCAAACTGGCCAAGTTCCGCGACGCCGAACAGCTCACCTTCCCGCTGCTGTCGGATCCGGACAAGAGCGTGCTCACCGAGTGGGGCGCGTTCGGCGAGAAGACCATGTACGGCAAGAAGGTCACCGGAGTCATCCGGTCCACCTTCCTGGTCGACGAGCAGGGCCGGATCGAGGTCGCCCAGTACAACGTGCGCGCCACCGGCCACGTCGCCAAGCTGCGCCGCGACCTGTCGGTCTGATCCCGCGCTAGAGCCCTCGGACGAAACTCTCGTAGCCGTCGAGCAGGCGGGCCAAACCGAATTCGAAATCGGCTCTGTTCCAGTCGATGTCGTCGTCGAAACTGTTCGAGGACAGTGCCGCGACCACGTTGGGGTAACGCCGCGGATCGATCAGCTGCTGCATTACCTCGGCGTAGTCGTCCTCGCCGCCGGTATCGACCGTCAGGCCGCGCGCCAGGCGCATCCGGCCCATCACGAAGAACGACAGATTCATCACCAGTTGCATCCGCACCGGGACCGGTATCTCGGTGGCGGCCAGCGCGCGCAGACCGGTCTCCAGCCACTGCATATTGTTCGGTCCCATGGGCGGGCCGATGAGCGGGATGTCGAGCCACCACGGATGCCGCTCGATCGCGGCGTATTCCGCCATCGCCCATTGCCACAGTGCCTCGCGCCACGGCGTGTCGGGGGCGATCGTCGGCGGTGTGCCGACCACCCGGTCCAGTAGCAGGTCCACCAGCGTCTGCTTGCTGTCCACGTAGCGGTACAGCGACATCGCCGTGAACCCCAGTTGCGTGGCGACCCGGTTCATCGACAGCGCCTGATAGCCCTCGGCGTCGGCCACCTCGACCGCGGCGTCGAGGATCTGATCGAGCGTCAGGCCGCGTTTGGGCCCGCGCCCGCCGGGCACGTCCAGCCCCCACAACAGCGCGATGGCTTTCGGGATCGCCGCTTCCTCGGACGTCGCCATCGACTTCCGGCTCCTCTCCGCCACGTGGGGCTCCGGGCGCCGAACGGGCCCGGCGTCGATCCCCATTCTGGCCCGTACCGCCGGCCCTTCTCGTCCCGGTCCACCACTTGCGCCCGATAACTGTTTACTCTATAAACAGAGTTTATTACATAAACAGTTATCGAGGAGACTCCATGACATCCCGATCCCGGCCCGCGCTCACCACGCGGGACCTCACGAAGACCTTCGGCGAGCACACGGTGCTGGCCGGAATCGACCTGTCCGTGGCCGCGGGAACCGTCTTCGCGCTACTCGGCCCCAACGGCGCGGGAAAGACCACGCTGATCCGCATCCTGGCCACGCTCAGCAAGCCCGACACCGGTGACGTGCGCGTCCTCGGCCACGACCTGATCCACGAACCCGCGGCCGTACGCCGCAGAATCGGCGTCACCGGGCAGTACTCGGCGGTCGACAATGTGCTGACCGGCGCCGAGAACCTCAGGCTCACCGGCAGACTGCTGCATCTGGAACGCGCGCGGATCGCCGAACGCACCGCCGAACTGCTGAACAGATTCGAGCTCATCGACGCCGCCGACCGGCGCGCCGAAACCTATTCCGGCGGTATGCGCCGTCGCCTCGATCTGGCGATGAGCCTGATGGGCGGACCCGACCTGATCTTCCTGGACGAACCGACCACCGGCCTCGACCCGCGCAGCCGCCGCGAACTGTGGCAGGTCATCCAACGTCTCACCGCCGACGGCGTCACCGTCTTCCTCACCACCCAATACCTCGAGGAAGCGGATCAACTGGCCGATCGTGTCGCGGTGCTCGACCACGGCGTGGTCGTCGCCGAAGGCACACCGGAGCAACTCAAACAGCGCGCCCCCGGCGGCCATATCCAGCTGCGATTCGGCGACGTGGGACAACTCGAGGCCGGTATCCGCGCCGTGGGGGACCGGGCGGGCGCCGCCGATCACGATCAGCTGACCCTGCAGGTGCCCTCCGACGGCAACGCCGGTGACGTGAAACGCCTTCTCGACCGGTTCGAGGAACTCGACGTCACCGTCGAACGGCTCACCGTCCACATTCCCGACCTCGACGATGTCTTCTTCGCGTTGACCGGTCACCCCACCCATCCCGCTCCGGTCTCCTGACCGCGCCCACCGAACGAGACGACACCATGACCACACTGTCCCCCGCCCAGCGCACCCTGCGGGCCGCCAAGGATTCGGGCACCATGCTCGACCGCAATCTGCGCCACACCCTGCGCAGCCCCGACACCATGATCATGACCATCGCGCTTCCGGTGCTGATCCTGCTGCTGTTCGTCTACGTCTTCGGCGGCGCGATGGACGTCGGCCCCGGACCGTACATCGACTACGTGGTGCCGGGAATCATCCTGCTGTGCGCGGGGTTCGGCGCGGGAACCACCGCGGCGAGTATTTCCACCGACGTGAAGGACGGCATCATCGACCGGTTCCGAACGATGGATATCGCGCGTTCGGCGGTACTCACCGGGCACGTCGCCGAAAGTCTGATCCGGAATCTGATCACCACCAGCCTGGTGATGGTGGTGGCGGTGGCGCTCGGCTTCCGTCCGACTTCCGATCCGCTGCGCTGGGCGGGCGCGCTCGCGGTGATCGCGATGTTCGTGCTCGCGCTGTCCTGGGTCGCCGCCGCGCTCGGTCTGCTGGCGAAGAATCCGGAGGCGGCCAACGGCTTCTCCTTCGCGTTCACCTTCATTCCCTACGTGAGCAGCGCGTTCGTGCCGCCGGAATCGATGCCGACCTGGCTGCACCGGTTCGCCGAGAACCAGCCGGTGACACCGGTGATCGAAACGGTGCGCGGATTGCTGATGGGCACGCCGATCGGCGACAGCGCGCTGTTGGCGGTCGCGTGGTGCGCGGGGATCGCGTTGGCGGGCTATCTCGCGGCCGGAGCGCTGTTCACGCGACGCACCACCGACTGAGGCCACGCGCACGAGAAAGGTCCGGCACCGAGGGGGCCGGACCTTTCGACGTTCGTGCTCAGGCAGCCGTGAATTGCTGGGCGGCCCAGGTCATCAACTGGCGGAAGTGGTTGTCCCACCACTGCTGGGATTCCACGGTGAACGCGGGCGGGGGCGGCGCTTCGCCCGGGAAGAGCATGAAATCGCTGGGCGCCGCGAATTCGGTCGAGGCCTCGGGCACGCCGCTACCCGGCGCCGCGGGCACGGCGGCGGTCTCCGGCTCGTGCTCCGATTCCGCCGGATCCAGTGGCAGCGTGTACGTCCCCGGCCACTCGGGCATCACCTTCGACCGCGACGATCCGGTGTCGGTGGTGTTGTACATCCTGGGTTCGCCCACCCGCGACGCCGTTCCCGCGGCGGGCGTGCGGCCCGCGTCGGATCCGGGATGCACCGGCGATACCGGCGAATCTGCCGACGTGGCCGGACCGTTCACCGAGCCGTCGGTCCGCCCGTGCGAATCGACGACGGCGCTCATATCGGCGGCCACCGGTGATGCCGTCTCCGACAGCGCGTTCACGGCGTAGATCCCGCCCGCGGTCACTCCGCCGACCAGCACGCTGGCCGCCGCGAACAGCGCGGCGGTTCCGCGCCCGTAGCGGCCCTGCTCCACGGCCACGGCGACGCCTTCGGTATCGGCGGCCATAACGGTCAGCGCGGCGCCCACAGCGGGCGCGGACGCGGCGAAGGTGCACGGCAGCACCGGCGCTCCGAACCGCTCCAGGGCGGCGCGCACCGGAACGACCTCCGCACCCGAGCCGATCAACACGACCGCGTCGGGGCGAACACCGGCCGCCTCCAGTTGATCCCACGCCGCGGTCACCGCGGCGCCGAGGGATTCGCGGGTGGCGCCGCCCGCCTGACTGGTCGCGGCGAGGACCCGGCTGCGGGCCCGATCGACCAGGGTGAACGACTGATGTCCCGGCACCACCTCGCAGATGAGCAGGTGGTCGAATTCCTTGAGCCACGTCATCATCGCGGCGACGCTCAGGTGCGCCGATTTCGTCGACACCAGCGAGGTGGACTGCCAGGGACCGGTCGCCAGCCTGGTGACGATGGCACGGCGCTCGGCGGGATCGCGGTAGACCACCGCGGTGCCACCGATCTCCTGATCGGGACCGATTTCGGCGGCGACCTCGTCCATCGCGGCCTCGACCGCGGCCGCCACGTCCGCCTTGGTGTCACCGAATGTCCGTTCCACCCGGTGCGCCAGCACCCGCTCGGGCAGTCGGTCGTCGGAATCGGCGAGCGCTACCGCGTGCACGGCGCCGCGTTCGGTGGAGACGCCGAGTGTAACCACAGATCGAGCTACCACAGATATGCCTTCCCGGTGCGACTCACGGACCCGCCGTCCGCGTCTTCTGGCAATCTTTCTGATCGTCTTCTGCCATCTCCCGAGCGTTCGATGCGTTCGAATCCACGCACGCTCGTTATAGGTTCGGAACCACATCGGTTCCGGATGGGTCATGAAATGTGACAGAACCGAACACGCGAATCCACTGCGCGTGTCGCGTACCCGTCGGTACCGCTAGCCTGAGTGGGTGGATGTACACACGGAGGCCAGGGCAAAGCGGCACCTGGACCCCGCGTTGGAGCTGCAGGACGACCCGCAGGAGCTCATGCCGCGGCGCCGCCCGACGCAGGAACGAAGCAAACGCAAGTTCGACGCCTTGTTGCAGTCATCCAGAGAGTTGCTGGTAGAGGTCGGATTCGAATCGTTCACCTGTGAAGAGGTGGCGGCACGCGCCGAGGTACCGATCGGCACCCTGTACCAGTTCTTCGCGAACAAATACGTCATCGTCTGCGAGCTCAATCGCCAAGACCTGGTGGCGGTTTCCCAGGAACTGGCCGATTTCCACGGCGAAGTCCCCTCGCTGGACTGGCTGCGGCACATGAACCAGTTCGTGGACCACCTCGCCAATCTGTGGCTGACCGATCCGTCCCGGCGCGAGGTCTGGCTGGCGATGCAGTCGACCCCGTCCACCCGGGCCACCGGCGCGATCCACGAGAAGGAGTTCGCCGAGGTCGTCTCGCAGATGCTGCGCCCGCTGACCCCGCGAACCCCGCGCCCGCGCCGCACCATGATGGCCGAAGTACTCGTGCACGTCGTCTACTCGATGCTGAATTTCTCCGTTCAGGACGAGCAGAGCAATGCCGAAGCGGTCTCCGAACTCAAACGCCTGATGGTGGCGTACCTGTTGGTGGCCGAGAAGGAATCCCGCAGCGCCAGCGAACGCTGACGGCGCACGCCGACGACGACGAAAGGGCGGACCGGATGATCCGGTCCGCCCTGAGTCTTTCCGCCACGCGTGCTAGGTGAGCCCCGCACGCCCTTCGATCAGATCGGCCAGCTCGCCCGGATCCTCCAGCACCACCATGGCCGCGGCCGTATCGCCGTCATGGGTCAGCGACAGGTGAACCCTGACCCGGGGCAGGAATTCGGCGGCCAGGCCGTGCAGCTTGATGCTCGGCCTGCCCCACGCGTCGTTGACCACTTCGATCAGCGGATACGGGTTGTCCCCGATCTGCGGGCTGCGGGCGAAGCGAGACGACGCCCACGCCTTGATCACCGCCTCCTTGGCCGCCCAGCGCGCAGCGTAACTGCGCGCCGGGTCGGTGCCCTTGCTCTGGCAGTACCGCCGTTCACCGGCGGTGAAACTCTCCCTGAGCATGGTGGTTCCGGCACGTTCGAGCTGTTCGGAGAACTCGGAGATAGTCACCAAGTCCAAACCGATACCGAGGATCGTCACGAACGCGCAGCCTACGACGCGGCGGGCCCGACGGGGGCCGAACCGTCGACAGCGGGTTGACCTGTGTTGCAACCGAAGCCGTTCGCCCGGTACGTGCCGTCCGCGGCGAGGCGGGCCTCGGCCGAGAGCAACATATCCGCTTCGAGCTGGCGAACCTTGGCCGCGGGCGTGCCCTCACCGCCGAGGCGGCGATCCGCGGGACGCTCGTACAGCGGTGTGCCGCCGCACATGGCCTCGGCGAAACGCTGCCGTCCGGCGAGCTGACGCTGCTCGGCCCGGCGCTGGTACTCCTCGCGCCGTCCCGGCTCGATCGCCGCGACGAACGCCTGCGGATGTACCACCGCGAGCAGTCCGGAGACATGCCCGAAGCCGAGCGAGGTCACCAGACCCGCCTTCAGCCCGAACTTGTCGCCGAAGCGCAGCGGTTCACGTGCCCACACCAGATGCGGGTATTCCCGCATCTTCTCGTCCACGCAGTCCAGACTCCGGTTCGGCGGCACCACACCCTGTTCCAGCACCTGGCACAGGCCGATGAGCTGGAACGCGGCCGCGCCGCCCTTCGCGTGTCCGGTCAGGCTCTTCTGCGAGACGACGAACAGCGGAGCGCCTTCGGTGCGTCCGATGGCCGCCGCGAGCCGCTCGTGCAGTTCGGACTCGTTGGGATCGTTGGCCGCGGTGGAGGTGTCGTGCTTGGAGATCACCGCGATATCGTCCGCGCCCACACCGAGTTTGCGCAGGTCGGCGGCGAAGCGGGATTCCCGTCCGCCACGACCCGCACCGAGCGCGCCGAGTCCGGGCGCCGGAATGGAGGTGTGCACGCCGTCCGCGAAGGACTGCGCGTAGGCCACCACACCGAGCACGGGCAGGCCGAGTTCGAGCGCGACGTCACCGCGGGCGAGCAGAACCGTACCGCCACCCTGCGATTCCACGAATCCGCCGCGACGACGGTCGTTGGCGCGGGAGAAGTACCTGTCACTGATGCCCTTGGCACTCATGACCGCCGAATCCGCGGTGGCCGACATATCGCCGAAGCCGACGATGCCCTCGATACCGAGATCGTCGAAACCGCCTGCGACCACGACCTCGGCCTTACCGAGCCTGATCTTGTCGACGCCTTCCTCGACCGATACCGCCGCCGTGGCGCAGGCCGCGACCGGATGCACCATCGCGCCGTAGCTGCCGACGTAGGACTGCACCACGTGCGCGAGCGCCACGTTCGGCAGCGCCTCCTGCAGGATGTCGTTCGGGCGCGGCTCGCCGAGCAGGTTGTCGACGTAGAGCGAGCGCATCGAGGACATGCCGCCCATGCCGGTGCCCTGGGTGTTGGCGACCAGACTCGGATGCACCCAGCTCATCAGTTCGGCCGGGCTGAACCCGGAGCTGACGAACGCGTCCACCGTGCAGGCGATGTTCCACAGCGCGACCCGGTCCACCGAGGACGCCATATCGGCGGAGATTCCCCAGATGGTCGGATCCCAGCCGGTGGGGATCTGCCCGCCGACGGTGCGCGAGAGCTTCGCCTTGCGCGGCACCCGGATCTCGGTGCCCGCCTTGCGTGTCACGGTCCAGTCGCCGGAATCGGCGACCGGGGTGATGACGGTGTGCTCGGGATCGGCGGCGTGGAAGGCGCGGGCCTCGGCCTCGCCACCCACCGTGAACGACAGGTCCTGATCGAGGAAGACCGAGGTCATCAGCGGCGCGGCGTTGTCGACCATGGCGCCGTCGTCGCCGTAGCGGCGCACGCCACAACGGGCGACCACGGTGTCGTGATAGCGCTCGGCCAGTTCCGATTCCGGCACGAAATCACCGGATTCGACGTCGTACCAACCCGGCTTGGGATCCTGCTCCCAGGTGACGAGGCCGGTGGTCCAGGCCAGCTCCAGCACGCCTGCGGCGGACAGCTCGTCGGAGACCTCGACCTCGAAGCGGGTGCGCGAGGACCCGTACGGGCCGAGTTCGCCCGCGCCGACGATGACGACCATATCGGCGAGATCGGCGGTCACCTCGCCCCATTCGGGGACGGGAAGCGCCGAACTGAGGGTCGGCGGCGCGGGCAGCGCCGAGATGGTCACGGCACCCGTCTCGTCGGTCTCCTCCGCCGCGGCGGCTTCCTCGGCGGCCTGTTTGGCCAGTTCGGGAAGGTTGAGCTTGACCCGGGCGAGACCGCCGGTCAGGTCGATCTGCTGCGGACCGGTGGTGGTCACCTGGCGGGCACGCGAGGTGCACCACTTGAGCAGTTCGTCGGCCATCTCGAGGGTGGACCAGGTGTGCACACCGGCCTTCTCCACCACCGAGACCACGGGATCGTTGTGGCCCATCAGCCCGGTGCCGCGCACCCAGCCGATCAGCGCGTGCACCAGGGTCACCCGCGCGGACCACGACTTCTCCACCCGCGAGCGGGCGACGAGGGCGTCGAGCGCGGCCTTGGACTCGCCGTACGCGCCGTCACCGCCGAACATGCCGCGGTTCGGTGAACCGGGCAGCACCACGTGCAGTTTCGCGTCGACATCGTGGTCGGCGCCGATCGCGGACAGGCCGCCGATCAGCCGCTCGACCGACCAGAGCAGCACCTTCATCTCGATTTCGGCGCGGGGGCCCGCGTCGGAGAGATCGCCCGCGACCCGCGGCGCCGCGAACGGCAGCAGCAGCGACGGCGTCATCGCGTCCTTGATCTTGACCTTCGCGCCGCCCGCGTTGTCGACCTGCTCGTTGCCGACCCAGTCGATCAACGCGTCGATGTCCTGGTAGGAGGCCATATTCGCGGGCACGACCCACAGCGCGGCACCCTGGCGGGCGTTCTCGCGGTAGAGCGTGCGGTAGAAGGCGAGACGTTCGTCGTTCAGGCTCGAGGTCGTGACGATCACGGTCGCGCCGCCGCCGAGCAGACGGCCGGTGGCCGCCGCCGCGATGGAACCCTTGCTCGCGCCGGTGATCACCGCGATATCGGAGGACCACACGCCGGGCTCGTCGGTCTGCGCGGCCGCTTCGGCGATGCGTCCGTAGACACCCGCCAGCACCGAACGGGCCTCGTGCTTGGCCCGCTCGCGCCACCAACCCGCCTGTGCGGCAACCGCTTCGCCCGCGCCGACGAAACCGTCGATCGCCACGTCGTCGGTATCGGTGGCCAGCCACAGCCTGGCCAGATCCTCGCGGGCGGTGGCCCAGCGATCGTCGATGAGAACGGCCTTGCGTGCGTCGAACGCGGGCGCGACCAGTCGCGGCCAGTCCGAACCCAATTCGGCCGAGACCAGATCGACCAGCGATTCGTCGGCGGCCTCGACCGCCGAGAGCTGTTCGTTCAGGCCGAGTTCGCTCAGGATCACCCTGGCCGCCTTGGCGAGCACGCCGTCGCGTCCGGTGATCTGCTCGGTGAACTCACCCAGCGCCGCCGCGTCGACGGTGCCGCCACCGCCGCCACCGGTCGCGGGCAGCGAGACCGCCACACCGCGCCTGGCCGCGACCGACTGCACCGCGGCGTCGATGGCCGCGTCGACAGAAGCGCCGTCACCCAGCGCGCCGCCGACGAGTCCGCCGAGATCGCCGCCGCGCACGCTGGCGCCTTCGCGGGTGCCGAGGGAGACCTCGGCGGTGACGTGGTTGGCCCAGCCGTCGCCGAGTTCCCAGACCTTCTTCACGCGTTCGGCGATGGCCGCGGGCCTGCGCCCGGACGGGCCGAACACCTTGCGCAGGTGGTCGCCGATCGAATCGGAGAGTACCGAGCCGAAGGGCTTGTAGGTACGTGCCAGCCGTTCCACGGTGGCCGAGAGCGCGCCCATGTCGGCGTCGGCGGCACCGTCGATGGCACCGAGCGACAGCTCCGCGCCGAGGTCGACGAGCAGCTGGTTACGCCGGGAGGAGACGCCGTCGCACAGACCTTCGATGGTGTCCACCGGACCGATCTGGTCCATCCGCAGCTTGGTCCACAGCGCGATGAGCACGCGGGTGGCGTCGGCGGCGGTGAAGGCGATGTCGTCCGGGCGGGGTCCGCCGGAACTCGCGACCGGGGCCGCGGGCGCCGCGGCGACCGGTGCGGCGGCGGGAGTAGCCGCTGCGACTGTCTCAGCGGCCTCCTCCGGCTCGTCGGCCGGGGCCGGATCGGTATCGGTCGAGTAGACGATGCCCGCCTCGCGCTCGATATTGAGCACCTCGACGGTGGCGGTGCCGAAGCTCGGGAGCTTCAGGGTCTGGCTCGCCAGGTTCGCCACGGTCGGCGTCGCGCCGAGACCGATCTCGACGAACCGCTCGACCCCGAGCCCGCCGTGCGCGGTATCGGTGAACAGCAGATCCTGGGTCTCGATCCAGCGCACCGGGCTGGCGAACTGCCACGCGAGCAGTTCGATCAGCACCACGCGGCACAGTTCGGTCGGGCGCTGCGCCCAGCTGTCGAAGTCGGCGAGCACGGCGGCCAGCGGCTCCGACGGGACCAGATCCGCGATCTCCTGGACGAAGGCGCGCTCCAGCGAGAACGGCCTCGGCACCAGGTTCGGGATGTAGCGACCGAGCAGGACCTCCGGGTGCAGATCCGCCGGAAGCAGCTGCTCGAGCTTGTGCCGGAACTCGGGAACGCCCTTGCGCAGCACGGTCGAGTGGAAGGGCACGTCGATGCCGGGAACCAGGATGAAGGCCCGCTTGCCACCGAATTCGGCACGGCGACGGTCGATCTCGGTCTCGAGCGCCTCGAGACCCGCGACCGTGCCCGCGATCGCGTACTGCGAACCGCGCAGGTTGAGGTTCACGACCTCGAGGAATTCGCCGACCCGCTCGCCGACACCGGTGATGAAGTCGATGACCTCGTCGTCGGGCAGTCCGATCTGCGACGGCCGGATGGCGGCCATCCGGTAGTCGCTGCGGCCCTTGGAGTCACGCGGCACCAGCTCGTGCATGGCCGAACCACGCTGGAAGACCACCTCGAGGACGGCCTCGAGCGGCAATACGCCCGCCACCGCCGCGAGGGCGTTGTACTCGCCGACCGAATGTCCGGCCAGCATGGCGCCTTCGACGAAGGCTCCGGCCTCGCGCAGTTCGGCGACCTGGGCGACACCGAGGGTCGCCATCGCGACCTGGGTGAACTGGGTCAGGTGCAGCACGCCGTCGGGATGACGGTGTTCGACGCCGCGCGCCTTGAGGTAGGTCGGGTTGTCGCGCACCACGGCGAGGATCGAGAAGCCGAGCGCCTCGCGGGTGTGCTTGTCGGCGCGCTCCCAGACCTCCTTGGCCGCCTTCGACCGGGTGCGGGCGTCCAGACCCATCCCCTTGCGCTGGATGCCCTGGCCGGGGAAGGCGTAGACGGTCTTCGGGGCGGCGGTGCGACCGGTCGCGGTCATCACCAGGTCGCCGCCGGTGCGGCAGGAGACCTCGACGATCTCGCTGCCCGCGTCCACCGCGACGCGCTCGACGCGCACGTCGATCTGCGCGCCCGGACGGACCATGCCGAGGAACCGGGTGGTCCACGCCGTGACGGTGCGCGCGGGAACCGAGCTCTCCGGATCGACGGCCGACACCGCGTGCTGGGCGGCGGCCGACAGCCACATGCCGTGCACGATCGGGCTGCCGAGTCCGGCCAGCTTCGCGGCGGATTCACTGGTGTGGATCGGGTTGTGATCACCCGAGACCGCGGCGAAGGCGTGCATGGCGCGCGGGGCGACCATGGTGACGTCACGACGCCTGCGACGCGGGGTGTCGGTCGCGGAGTCGGAGACGGTGCCCGCCGCACGCGGCGGATCGGAGAGTTCTCCCGCGCCGTTGCGGCCACGAATGGCGAAACGCTCGGTCAGCGTGGCGACGGTCGGCATGGACAGCCCGGTCTCGGGCTTGTCCAGCATGCCGGTGATCTTCACCGTCACCTCGACGACGCGACCCATATCGGTGTCGACGGTCTCGCCCGCCGTCGCGCGCACCACGAGAACGCTGGTCTCGGAGGGCAGTTCGCCGTCGAGTTCGATCCGGTGATCGAGGTGGACCAGGTCGAGCATGCCTTCGATGACACTCGCGCCGTCGGCCGTGCGGGTAGCGCCCAGCACCGCGAAGACGGCGGGCCAGCACGCGCCGACCAGCACATCGGGCACGGTCCGGCCGAGCGTGCTCAGCGAGGACGGCAGACCCGAACCGGTGACGCCCGCGTGGTCGGCGATCAGATCCGGGGTCCACGCGACATTGAGGTGGGCGACGCCGCCCTTGACCTCGGGCAGCGCCTGCCCCGCCGCGACGGCGAGCAGCGCGGACATGGCGGTTTCGGCGTCGGCCTCGGTGATGACGGGCGCGCCACCGTTGTAGAGGGAGGCGGGGACGGTGATCCGGATCCGCACGGCATCGCGGCCGAGCAGCGGAACACTCAATTCGACGTAGGAGTTCTCGGCGTCGGCACCGGTGATCTCCACCAGCGTCGCACCGGTGCGCGGGTGCACCGCGCCCTTGCTGTCCACGGTCCACTCGGCCGGAGCGCCGAGGCGGTGGACCGGGTTGATGGTGGTGCGTCCCGACCATTCGACATCGGGCGCGGCCAGCACCACGTCGACCGGGCCGCTGGTCACCCCGGCGGCGCGACGGGCGTCGACCTGGCCGGGGACCACACCGGAACGCACCAGCGAGTACGCGGTGTCCTGTTCGAAGCGGTCGAGCAGTTCGCCGACCGGTTCGTCGACGCGGGTGATGCCCGCGACCGCGACGGTGCCGGGGATGACGCACACCTGATCGGCCGAGTAGCGCGGGTCGTGTGCCTGCCACAGCGAATCCGAACGCCACCAGCGACGCACGTCGCCGTCGACGACGGGCACGAAGTTGACCGGCTTGCCCGGGATCTTGCACAGGGTGACGAAGAACGGCACATCCGCCGGATGCAGCAGGGTCCGCTCGGCCGTCGGGTACTGCTCCTTCAGCGCGCAGATCGCGTCGACCGGACGCTCGAAGGCGTCGTCGGCGGCGAACAGCGTGGGAATCTCACCGCGATCGGCCGGGTTGAGCCGGGATTCGGTGCGCCGGATCATCTCCGCGAACCGGTCGCGCCAGGTGATGTCGAGCCACACCGAGCGGGTGGCGTCGATGATGGCGTCGCCGATATCGCTGCCGCAGTCGAAATCCTTGCGGCGGTCCAGGCCGACGGCCAGTTCGACGTAGCGCTCGAGCCATTCCAGGTAGGTCATGGTGGCCACGTCGCCGAAATACGGCTTGGCGGTGGCGTTCAGCGCCGCGATGATCTCCTCGCGGCGTTCGGCGACCGCGTCGGAATCGCCCGCGACCTCGTCCAGCAGGCGGCCGGTGCGCGAGGCGGCGTTGTCGATCTCGTGGATGTCGGCGCCCAGTTGGCTACGGCCCGAGGCCATTCCGCCGTTCGCGGTGCCCGCGCCGACCCAATCCGGGGTGCCGGGGGTATCGACGAGCAGCTGCTTGACCTCGGGGGCCGTCGTGGCTTCGAGGGTCGCCATGGCCGCGGTGCCGACCAGCACGCCGTCGAGCGGCATCACCGGGTAGCCGTGCGCGTCCGACCAGGCGCCGGTCAGGTATTCGGTCGCGCGTTCCGGCGTTCCGATGCCGCCGCCGACGCAGATGACCACGTTGGCGCGTTTACGCAGTTCCGCGTAGGTCTCGAGCAACAGGTCGTCGAGGTCTTCCCAGGAATGGTGACCGCCGGCCTTACCACCCTCGATATGCATGATCACCGGGTAATCGGGGACCTCGTCCGCGATGCGGAGCACCGCGCGGATCTGCGCGACCGTGCCCGGCTTGAACGCGACGTGCGAGATGCCGACCTCGGTGAGTTCCTGGATCAGCGCGACGGCCTCTTCCAGTTCCGGGATACCCGCGGTGACGATGACGCCGTCGAACGGCGCGCCCGCACTGCGCGCCTTCTGCACCAGGCGCTTACCACCGAGCTGGAGTTTCCACAGGTAGGGGTCGAGGAACAGCGAGTTGAACTGCACCGCGCGTCCGGGATGCAGCAGCGTCTTCAGCTCGGCCACGCGGTCGGCGAAGATCTGCTCGGTCACCTGACCGCCACCCGCGAGTTCCGCCCAGTGCCCGGCGTTCGCCGCGGCCGCGACGATCTTCGCGTCGACGGTGGTCGGGGTCATACCCGCGAGCAGGATCGGCGAGCGACCCGTGAGCTTGGTGAAGGAGGTCTCGACGACGATCCGACCGTTCGGCAGGCGCACCGGGCGCGGCGCGTACGCCGACCACGCGGGGGCGACCTCGGGCGCGGCGCCCGGGGTCAGCAGGCTGCGCTGTCCCGCGCGGGTGGCCGCCGCGACGATGCCGACACCGGTCCCCTTCAGCGAACTGCCGGTGACCCGGCTCAGCAGATCACCCGGGCCGAGATCCAGAATCCATTCCGCGCCCGCGGCGACGACCTCGTCCACGGTGCCGACCCAGTCGACCGGATCGACGAGGATCTCCTCGGCCAGCCTCGCGGCCAGCTCCTGGTCGATCCCGCACTGCCCGGCCCAGCCGGTCACCACATCCACCGTCTCGGCCAGTGCCGGGTGGTGGAAGGCGACGTCGACCAGCAGGTCCTCGAAGATGGGGGCGAACACCGCGCCGCCGAACTGCTTGGCCTCGCGGGCCTTGGTCTGTTCGTCGTGGATCTCGGTGCAGCGCTGACGAACCCGGTCCAGCTGGGCCGGGGTGCCCGACAGCACGACGCGCCTGCGTCCGTTGCGGATCGAGATCACCGCGGCGGCGTTCGGATCGACACCGGCCGACACCTCGGCGAGCACCTCGCGCAGCCGTTCGGGGTCGACATTGGACACCGCGACCATCGAGGAGCGTTCGCCCACCGGCATCAGCCCGCGCCGCCGTGCGATCAGGCTGCCCGCCGCGCCGACCAACTGCGCGATGGCGAGCAGTTCCGCGTCGCGGGCGCCGCCGGTTTCCACCGCCGCCGCGGCCAGCCGTCCCTGAGAATGACCGACGACGGCCACCGGGGCGTTTTCGGCCGGATCGAGTCCCTGCAACCGCAGCGCGCGCAACGCGGCGAGCTGCGCCAGCAGCACACCGGGCATCGAGACCGCGGCACTGCGCAGCACGGCCTCCGACGGCGCGCCCGAGGTCTCACCCTGATCGGCGTCGACGAGCTCTTCCTCGAGCATCCACGCGATCGGGTCGAACCCGACGGGACGCACGACCAGCAGTTGCCGCGCGACGGGTTCCAGCATCGCGGCGGCCTCATTGACCAGGTCGGTCAGCTCCGGCTCCAGCGCGCTGTCACGCCCGATCTCTTCCAATTCGCCGAGCCATTGGGCGCCCTGTCCTCCGAACGCGAGCGCGTACGGCGCTCCGTCCAGCAGACGATCCAACAGCGGCGCCCGCACCCCATCCCGCTGGGGGGTCGCCTTCGCGCTCGGTCCGGTCCCGGTCTCGGTGCTCTCGTTGATCGTCAAGACGCTTCGACTTCCTTCTCCTGGCAACACACCCCTGTCCGGTGCGTCGCTCCCTCCGGTTCGCACTACTCCGCAACCTCTAGGCCTGTTATGGGCGAGGATTCCACAGAATCATGAGGAAATCCTCACGTTTCTCCCCGACCCCCACTCTTACCCCTCGGTATTCAGGTACGAAAGTGCCAGAATTATTAGGAACATGACCCTTCCTCATATTTGAACCCGCAGGTCGTTTCAGTTACCAACGCGTACGAAACATGAGCGCTCCTCATGTTGACCGTTGCGAAACCGTTATAATCCCAGGTCGGGTTACCGGCGAGTACGACACTCGCCACATGAGCTTCGCGATCGCGGTCAAGGCCGGTAGAGTTTGGACGGTCGTACCATCAAGCGCGAGTGGCGAAATTGGCAGACGCGCCAGATTTAGGTTCTGGTGTCCACGGACGTAGGGGTTCAAGTCCCCTCTCGCGCACAGATCTCCGTCATTCGTGACAGATATTCGTGCAGTGTGCGCGAGGGCCCTTTATCCCAGGAGCCTGAGCTGTGATTTCCCACTCTGACCTGCGCCTTTCGGTGGCGCGGATGCCATTTCCCGTCATTTGTGCCGTATCCCGGATGTTTGCTGACGGAAGCGATCAGCGGTGATCGCACCGGTCATCCCGCCGCAGACCCCGTTGCAGGAACTCGTTTCAGGACCACAAGTCACGAACCGCTCGGTCCGTCCCCGAAACGGGCACATCCGGTACGGGATGTGCACGGTCGGCTCCGGGGGCCGGATCGTGGACCGGACAGTGTTCACCGCACTCGAATGGCAGCCGGGGATCCGGCTCGAATTGACATGTCTCGATGCCGGTGCTTTGCTGGCCCGCCCCGCATTCGACGGGAAACTCGTGTTCGCCGAGGGCGGTTACTTCCGGGTCCCCTACCGACTGCGCCGCCGGATCAGGCTCGACATCGGTGACCGCGCCCTGTTGATCGCCCACCGCACCAGCCGTCAACTGCTGATCCACCCACCGGCCGCACTCGACGAACTGTGCGCGCCGAGCATCACGTTGGTGAGCGAGGCCCACCGATGACTACCTCCAGCCACTCGCCGGTCACCGCCGACACCCTCGCCGCAGCGCGGTTGCTGTTGACCCAGATGGGTATCTCCCCTGCTGATCTCGTCGACCCCGGCACGACGGTGCCGACCTTCGCCGAGGTCATCCCGAAGGTGCGGGCACGGCTGTCGCCGGGCACCCTACGTACCTACGAAACCCATTTCACCCACCTGCTCATCCACTGTGCCGAGAAGCGCTTGGACGAACCGGCGAAGGCCGAGTTCGAGGACATGGCCCGCCGGATCCAAACCGAAGCACGTACCAACCGGGCCTCGCGCGGCGGTACCGGCGCTGCGGAGAATTTCGTCAGCGCCCTGCGATGTGTCTATCGGTTCGCCGAGGATTCCGGCTGGATCCGGCCGGTAGACAACCCCGCCCGCCGTATCGCCCGCCCGACACGACGCCCGTCACAGCGGTACGCGATCGGATCGAATCAGCTGTCCGAAATCTGGACCACCGCCGCGACCACCGGCGACGACCCCGAACTCGACGCGCTGGCGCTGCGCCTGCACATCGAAACCGCCTGCCGCCGCAGCGGTTCCCTGACACTGCGTCCGCACGACCTCGACCCCGACCAGTGCCTGATCTACCTGCGGGAGAAAGACGGCAGCGACCGGTGGCAGCCGGTGTCGCCGACCCTGATGCGGGGCCTCGAGGAGCACGCGGCCGAACGCGGGAGCCCACGCTCGGAACAGTTGCTGCGCTACCGCAACGGCAAACCCATCACTTCCCGGCGCTACGACCACATCTGGGACCGCGTCGGTGAGGAACTGCCGTGGGTCACCGCCCAGGGCGTCAGCATGCATTGGTTGCGCCACACCACCCTCACGTGGGTCGAACGGACCTTCAGCTACGCCGTAGCCCGCGCATACGCGGGACACCGCGGCAAGAACGCGGGCGTCACCACCACCTACGTCAAAGCACACCTACACGAGATCGCCGCCGCGGTAGCCGTTCTCACCGGCGAACCCCATCCGCTCGCCCCCGCCTACCGCCACGACCGACCGGACCGTCCGCACGCCGACACCACGATCGGAGGGACCCACTCATGACCGATCACGCTCGCACCTCATCCACCGGCGCCGTGCACACGGCGCATCACGAGGCCGACACACCGAAATCGCGTGCGCACGGCTTCTTCTGGGCCGTGCTGGCCGTTGCGGCCACCGTCAGCATCACCGGCAACGCTACCCAAGCTCTCCTGCACCACACACCGTTACCGGTCGTGGCCGCCGCTGTTGCGGTCATCCCGCCCTTGGCGCTGCTCGCCGCTGTGCACGGGGTGACGGTGCTCGCGCGTGCGCACACCGCGACCCGCGCCACCCGGTGGGTCGCGACCGCGATGACCGTGCTCATCGCCTCGGGCGCGTTCTGGCTGTCGTTCACCGCCCTACGCTCCCTTGCCATCACTGCCGGAGTACCCGAGGCGGAAGCGTGGCTGTGGCCTGTGATCATCGAAGGGTCCATGGCACAGGCCACCGTGGCATTGCTTGCGCTCGCCCATTCCGCCCACGGCCCAGAGCGTGCACACGCCGTCGAGCCCGTAGAGCCGATCGCCGATCTGTTGCCGGACGGAGTGGACCCTACGCGGATAACGCCTCCGGCGCCCGAGCACGCCCACACCATTGCGCTCGCACCCAGTTCCGAGGATCAAGAATTTGCTCAACTCGCACTGCGACTGTGCGCACGGGACCCGGCTCGGCGTCGAGATCCCGAACTCGTCGCCAAAGCCCTGACGCACCATCACCTCGACGGCTGGAATCCCACCCGCATCGCGAACGAACTGAACAAGAGCCGCTCCACAATCAGCCGAATACTCAGCGAAGCCGCAGCTTTCAGCGACGACAGACCTCCCCGTGCGCAAACGACACCGACGTCGAGAGGCGAGCTCCAGTTGCCACGGAACAATTGACTGCGCAAGCTCAGATGCCGCCCGTGGCGTCGCGGTCGATCGGGGCGGTGCGCTGAGGTACTGACCCACCGGTCAGGCGAGTTGGATTTCGAGCCCTGAGATTGGTACAGATTGACCGTCGCTTCGGGCCGAGACGCACGCTCGCCCGAAGCGCCACCAACCCAAATCTCTCGGATGCCCAGGTAGTAGACAGGCGGGCTCCAGCTTCTGCCATATCGGGATCGGAAGGAGTTCCAGCGTTGACCGAATCGCCCGACGACGTCCTTGCTCAGATGATCCGCGATTGTCGGCAAAATGGCTGGGCGTCCTCGGTGATGCCTTTCTTCTATGTCGAGAGTTTCGCGCGTGAAAACGGTTGGGAGCCGGTGGCGACCAGACGCGGTGACTCGTCGATATCACGACTCAAACCCACTGAGACCAACGCAGCAAATCCCCGGTCGATCAGTGCGGTGAGCGGCTCGGGTGAGCAGCTGCTGCATGTCGATGGCGCCCATCTTCACACAGTTCCCGACCTCGTGGTCATGCACGCGTCCATCCCCAGCCCGACACCGACACGAATGTGGAAGCCGGGGTTCGATATACGACACTCCCACGCGGTTCGGCACGGGGTCTTCTTGGTGGGAAGCGGACGACAGACGTTCCTGGCAACCGCCGTCGATGACTGCGGATTGCGGTTCGATCCCTACTGCATGGTGCCTGGTGACAAGAGAGCACGGGACGCCTGGACGACACTGACAACCTACGGTGACATCCACGAACACCGATGGGATGTCCCGAACTCACTACTGTTCGTAGACAACCGCGCCGTTCTCCACGGGCGCGCGAAGGCGGTCGCGGACCAGGATCGCGAACTCACAAGAGTCGCCTACCAGGCGGGGACTTCCAAGTGACCACACCTTATGGTTACGACCAGTTCTGGGTGAAGGCGAAGCTGTTCACGAACCGGGCGATGGACCCATCCGACGACAGAACCGAGGACGAAAAGCAACTGTGGGCCGCCTTGGCACTCGAACTTCTCGCGAAGGCGGCGCTGTGCAAGGTGTCACCGACATTGGTGGCCGAGCCGACCGAAGACGGAGCACACGTGCTGACCGCCGCCGGGTTGATCGAAGGCGAGACCCACTTCACAACCGCACGCGCATCAACGATATTCAAGCGGTGCGAACGTGCGTTTCGGCCTTTCAGCGCATTCGAAGCTTTGAAGATCTCCGGTGGTCGAAACGAGTATCTTCACGGTGCCGCGCTCGGCATCACCAGGATCCCCGCACATGCGTGGTGGCCGCAGTTCTGGGCGCAGACAGATATCCTCCTCGCGGCGCAAGGTACAGATCTGTCCATGCTTGTCGGCACTGACCGGACCGACGAGGTCGAAAAGCACCTCGCCCAGAACAAGCAGAATATTCAAAACCAGGTGACGGCACGTATATCGGCTGCCAAGCAGTCCCTCCTCCGTTTTCGCGAGGGCAGGATGACCGGACCCGAGCAGGCCAAGTGGACCACCGCCTCGCAATGGATGCCGATCATGGCATACCGAACCATCACCAACTGCCCAGCCTGCGAGAACGCCGGCTGGCTAGAGGGAGACGAAGTCGTCGACCGGCGAGTCACCGAGTACGGTGCCGACGAGCGAGATCACTTCGTCGGAACCATCGCCGAGGTCGATGTCGCACCAGACTATTTCAGCTGCCCGACCTGTCATCTTGTGCTTGAGAGAGCAGAATTGATCGCCGCCACCGACCTGACAGATGACGCGTTCACCGTCGAGGTGGATCCAGAAGATCTGGACGATTGGCCAGACGAGGCAGAGTACGGCAACGACTGAGTTCTGAACTCACTGCGCCGCTGGTTCGGCGACTTGTAGATCGCTGTATCCAGCATTCTGCTGAGAATGCTGAGCTGAAGCAGGATTCCGGCACGACAATATCTTCATGACCGAGTGGCCTTCTCGCTTCGCCGACCTGCCGGAAACAGTGACCTCAGAGAACCTGGTGGTATCGACGCGGACCCTCCGCGCCGCGATCGATGACACGTTGATGGCGGCGTACACCCGGGTGGACCTTGAGATCGTCCTTGCGGAGGAGCTGAAACTCGTGTGGCCCCAGAACAACCTACCTGGTGATGCCCCCACCAAACGCGACCTGATTTGGTCCTACACTCCCGACTGGACCGTTCCTCAACTGGTTGGACTGGCGAGACAGATAGTCGCCGAATGCAACATCACCGCACGCAGCGAGTTGCCCAACCTCATCACTGAGTACGACAAACGCGGAGGTGTCACATCACCAGCCAAGAACCTGATCTTTGCAGCGAACGGACCCAAGCCGGAACTGGTCCTGCGCGACGCCGTCAACAACGACATCGAGATCACCAAGAACGCCGAATACTGTCTTGTTTTCGACGCACCCATCCCGGCGGGCGGCCTCACCTTCGCCCAGATGGTCCAATGGTGGCGGCAGCAGGCACGGTTCGGCGATGACGTCGATGACCGCACGGTGGGACTATCTCTCCATGACCGCCTGCGCGCGAGTATAGGCGACAATGGCGGCGAACAGCTGATTTTCGACACCTACTGTCGCCGCTACAAATCGCGCGGCTTCGAGATTCCGGCACTGATCCCGCAGGTCTACTTACACTATGACCCCTACACGATCCGCACCCGGGGCGAGGAGAACAAGCCACTCACTCGACAACGAATGGACTTCCTGATCTTCTTCAGCGACCGGCAACGAGTCGTTATCGAACTCGACGGAAAGCAGCACTATTCAGACAAGAACGGAGCCGCTGCCCCAACTCTTTACGCCCAGTTGGTCGCTGAAGACCGCCGACTGCGGCTCGCGGGTTACGAGGTCTATCGGTTCGGCGGTCAGGAACTCACCATGCCTGATGCGGCAGGCATGCTGTCCCTATTCTTCGACGAGTTGCAGCACCGCATGCGCTGAGAGGCACAAGTAACCGTCCTCACGCCGAATCAACTCTGCACGGCGCAGCGTCGCACTGGGGCAGCTTATCCCTACCATCTACCACCACATCGCTATCCACTAGCCAGCCGAGAAGGCTGCTATATGGCACGATTTGCGCGATGCTAAAGACTGGAGGTATACAGTCCATCTGCCCCCGGAGGACTTGAATCTCATCGGTACACTCACTGTTTTGCCTGGTCAGAACGCCGACCTGGCACTTCACTGCCGCTCAACCACCGGTTTCGCGACACGTCACTACATTTCGCTACAAAATATAACACCCTTCTGATGTCACGGGCATCAGGCGGTTTCGGCGAGATCGAACCTCTTCTGATGACCGCGCCATCAGAAGGGTAAGGCATCCTTCACCACCTCGGAAGTCCCCGCCGACGCGCTCTGCCTGCCTCCATTGACACAGCAAAAACGCAAGTCCAGCGACGCGTCAGTGTGCGTGCTGCCCGCCAGGTCCGCGGACAGCACGCCCCGAGCACCTGATCGCGGTCACGCTCGCTCTCGGCCAGCGATCCCGGCCGTGCGGGTCAATCGGAGATCCACACGACCTGACCGGGCGTCTCCATCCAACGACACCGAGCGTCGCTGCCGTGGTTCGACCACCGTGGTTACCGCGAGTGGGCGAAGCAGTCGCGTCCGTCGACCGCGCTCGATGAGCCCGCGCAGGCTCATCGTCGGCGTGGGAGAGACTGCCGCAGTGCCGTCGCGTGGTTGCGTAGGACTCCTGGCAGTTGCACGATGGCGACCGTCTCGATGGTCTGCTCCACTACTTTGCGGTTGAGCCAGCCGACAGCCCTGTAGCGAACCTGGGCGGTGCCCGATTGCGATGCCCGAGCTACAGCGGGGTCGAGGCGAATGCGTATGACCAGTTCGTCCAGGGCAGCCGCGATCTGATGCGGGCTGCCTCTGTGTCGAGTTTTCCACCATGCCTGTGTTTCAGCGGACCAGCGCAACTCCACCGTGTAGTCGAGTTCCGGACTGGCGCCCCCGCTCGCCGAAGTGTCCATCACCATTCATTCTCGCCCCTGCCACAACACCATTCCAGGCTCGGGCAGGATGGCGTCTGTCACAGGCGCCGGTGAAAACTGCACGGCCAGCATAATTTTCGCCCTTCATGTGCGTCGATGGTGTGGAGCCTGACGCTTGGTCGATACATGGTCGCCAGTGCCATCACCGGCACTGTGCGTTCCGGAGTCATCGCCGCCGCGCAAAGGCCCGGTGCAGACAATCGGGCCGAGGACACCGTGGTGCCCAGAAGCCCGCCGCCGGTCCCTCCCCGCCGGGTTCATAGCGCCCACTTCGACGCGGGAACTCGCGTATGCGTCACGATTCGGAAGGAACCAGCATGTATCAGACTTCGGTAAGCCCTCGACAACGCGGCCAGCAACCGCTTGGATACTTCAGAGAAGATTCATCGACGCCGACTGCACTAACGAGGCGCGGTCCCGGCGAGACGGTTTCGGAGGGGGACCCTCGGATGGGCCTGGATATCAACTGCCCGCAATGCCATCGGCTCGATCTCGTCCAGAGCGTTCCCGCGCTGTGCGCCGACGGGATGTCGACCAGCTATGGAACGAACCTGTACTCGGGGGTCGGTATCTCGACCTCCGGCCTGGTCCCCATTGTCGGTACCGCAACTATCGAGCGAACCCACACCACGAGTTTGGCGCGCGCCTTCGAGCGCGGGCCCGCGCTCGTGCCGACAGGTCGTCTGACCAGGATCGGTGTGCTGCTTCTGCTCATGCCGCTGCTGACCCTGGGTCCGGCGATCGCGGCGTTTCTGGAACCGGGCCAACCGCGCACGGTCATCAGTTTCATCGGGACGATGATGATGCCCGCCCTCTTGGCTATCCCCGCTGTGGCGACCCTGTTGGGAGCCAGGAGTCGCCGCCGCCTCAACGCCCGCATTGCCCGCGGTCGACCACACGCGCACGCCGTCTGGTCTACCGCGTTCTACTGCCACCGTTGCGGTCTCGCGTTCTGGCCATACTCGCCGGTCACAGGTGTGCCCGCCCGGCAGTCGGTGACCCCGCAGCAATTTCGGTGGCTGGTGTGGAACGCTGCGGGCTACCACAATCTCTGACCGCCACCATCTGTTGGGGGCGACGATCATTCAGGGAGCCCCACACCGCCAGGGCTGCTCGCCGAATCGGTAATTGCCGCGTCGGAATTCGCACCGGTCGTTTCCGGACGGGTCCGCGACACCTCGGGGTGATCATCGGACTCTGGAATTGTCGAGTTGGAGTGTGTGCGTGCCGCGCCGATCAACTGGCGGGCCTGCTTGACGGTGAGTTCGAGCAGTTCGGCGACATCATCGTCGCTTTGACCCTGGTCACGGATGAGCGCGGCTGCCGCAGCCTGGTCCGCGCGAAGCCGCGCGATCTGTTCGGCAGCACGATTCTGTACCGCGCTGATCTGCTCACGCAGACCCGCGAGGTCACGGTCGCGGGCGTTCTCGCATCCGCTGATCTCCTGCCAATCTTGCAAATAGCGCCGCACCGCAGCCGCGATCACGCGTTCATGTTGGCGGGCGAGCACACGACGGGCAAGCACCCGTTCGTGCGTACGTTCCAAACGGGCAGTCAGTTCCGGAGATGAAGATTTCCGCGGAGACCGCGGAGGACGACGCGATGACATCACTGAACCTCACACATAGTCGTTGAGTCAGTCCGCTGATCCGTCCACTGATCAGGGTACGCCCCCTCACCCACTACAGCCAGGTCATGCGGCGTCGGACGCACCGACCAGACACACCTTGCACGCCCCGACCTCCGACGTCACCGCCCGACCGGCTCTGTTTCCGTTCGCCCCATCGTCTCTGAAGGGAGTTCGACCATGTCCGCATCCGGCTACGTGGACCGTCCGGGCGATTTCATCGCCTCCGTCCCGGGCTCACTGGGTTTCCTGCCGCACCGGTCATTGATCCTGGTCATCCTGCGCACAGACTCGGCAGGTCTCGAGGTCCGAGACCGCGCCGTGGTCGCCCGCTTCGACCTGACCGACACCACCGCGTCCATCAGTGCCCGCCTGCGTCACGTCATCGCCACGATGGACGCCGATGTCGTCCTCGCGATCGTGGTAGACGACCGCCTCGCTCTCGGCACCGTCCCGACCAGCGCGCCGCCGCCACCGAGCCGGATCCTCCTCGAGCATCTGACCCGTGACCTGATGCCCGGCCCAGCCCGGATACGCGGTGCGTGGGCCACCGCCCACATCACCGCGGGCGCGGCGTTCTGGTCACTGAACGACCCTGCGGACCGGGGTGTGCTACCCGACCCCGCCCTCACACCCGCAGCGCTGCGCCGCACCGTGCTCGGTCTACCGATCCAACAGTCCAAAGCCGCACTGGCCGAAACGTTGACCGGGGATCCCGCTTGTGTCGCGGCGGTCGCAGCGTTGCTCCCCGACACGCTCACCACCGCGCAACTGGCACGCAGTACCGCCCACCACGAGGAGGAAGTCTCGAGCTTCGACCAACACGGCCTGTGGATGGTCCTGACCCGGATCAGCGACATCGCGACCACCACCAAATCCCTGCCCCCACCCGTAGTGGCACGTCTGGGCGCAGAGTTGAGTATTCCCGCAGTTTCACAGTGTCTGCCCGCGACCGCGGTCGGCGAGCATCGCACCGCTGCCGAAGCACTGTGGACGCAGCTGACACGTTCTCTCACCGGTGCCGCTCGCGCCAACCCCGCGGTCCTGCTCGGCCACAGCGCGTTCCTGCGCGGCGACGGCGTCCTCGCCGCTCTCGCTGTCGACATCGCGCTCGACGCTGACCCCGGCAACCTCACCGCACGCCTGATAAACGCAGTCCTGCACCACGATCTGCCACCCCACGCTCTGCACCGACTCGCCCGCTACGGCACCGCAGCCGCAGCCGATCTCGGCATCCACATCGATCAATGACACCGCCATCTGCGCGTGCCCTGTCGAAAGCGGTGACCAGAGCCGTCAAGCCACGGCCGGAGGCCCGCGGATCCCGCGATGAGAATCTGTCGCCCCCGACGACCACACGCAATTTCATGATGGCTTCGGGACCGGATCTAACTACCTACGATCACTTCCTGCTGAGTCTGAGCGGCGTTCTGTAGCCAGTGAGTGTTGTTGCTGAGGGGTGTTGTTACCCTTCGTGATTGAGGTGGACTGGGTGCTCGAAGAGCGTTGGCAGATGTACAGGTACGTCCGGAGTCGCACGGCCGATGGTGTGGCCGAGTTACTCGGGAATGTGTTGCAGTGGAATCATTTCGGTGATCCGTCGGGCGTGGGTGCGTGGGAGGGGCAGCGGTTCGCAATCGGTCCTGATGGTCTGCCCGATCTTCGCGTCAATTGGTGTCTTGGGTCGGCGAAGTGGCGCAGGATGGCGCGGACCACGCAGCGGGATTATGCGTACTCGCTGCTGGTGTGGTTGAACTATCTGGCCGCGATCGATTCGAATTGGTGGAATGTCGATGACGAGGTGGCGACGGAGTTCTTGTTCTGGCGGGTCACGGATCCGGCGAACGAGCGGACGGTGCGGACGGGGAGTTTCGCGCGGGATCTGGCCGGGCTGAAGAAGTTCTACAAGCTGGCCGGACGCCGCTTCGGCGTCGCCGATCCGTTCGCCGACATGGAGCCGCCGCGGATCGTCAGGCACGCGGATGTGAAGTGGCTCGACCCGGGTGGTTACGAGCGGTGGCGTGATGTCGGGATCAGGGGATTCGATCTGACGGGCCGCCCGGATCCGTGGTGGAGAGGGCGCAACGAGCAGCGGGATCGAGCGTTCGTTGATGGCCTGTACGGGAATGGGCTGCGTGTGTCGGAGTGGGCGAGTGTGGCGCTGCCGGAGTTGCCCGCCTACGAGCGGCGGCGAGGCTTCTTCACCTGCGAACTCGCAGATGGATGCGCCAAAGGTGGTTACGGGCACAAGTATTGGATCCCTCGCACCGCGCTGCGGACCGTGTTCGACTATATCGAGGGCGCCAGAGCGGCGACGGTCCGTCGCGCGCGAGCCTCGGGCCGCTATGAACGGGTCGAAGACCTGAGGATCGTGGTGGAGGTCCACGGCACCCGGTCGGTGACGACATTGTCCGACGGTCGGTATCGGCGTGAACTCTGGAATGATGTGGGGCCGGATGCTCGCCTTCGTCTGTTTCGTCGGACTGCGCAGGGTTTGGAACCGGTGGCCCTGTGGTTGAACGAGAACGGCCTGCCGCGTGATCCGGGAGGGTGGGAGCACACTTTCACTGCCGCCAATCAGCGGATCGAGTCGCTGGGTGTGCAATCCGGAAAAGGTTGAGAGTGTTCCGGCGAATGATGACAGCGGGTCGAGAATCCAGGAAAAGTTGAGAGTGCGTGCGCATACCGCTGCCCTGGGTGAATATCCATGCATCCGGCGATGTGTCACTGTGACGAAACAATGCGGATGTGGTTGATGTGATTGATGTGGTGGCAATCGCCCACTCTCACCTCTTTCCGGATTCGGCCCCGCGGAGCTGCCGATCCCGACGGTATGGGGGCACCTCGCCGCGGCGCGACCGCGAGTTTTGGCGGCCTCGGTGCGGCGGGTGTGGCGGCAGCACTCAGGGACGCCGTGGGCGTCCCTGAGTGCCACTCCCCTGGGTCCCCTATTGTGCCGCAACGGTTTTGCCGATAAGAGGGAATTATGTCAAGTAACGGCCACTTCGGCCATTTGGCCCCTTCTGCTGTCCCTCCGTCACGGATCCAGCGCGCCCATCCCCTCCGCTGCGCAAACACGAACACGAACACTGGCCAATTCGGATTGCGACATTACTTGCTGGCCGTGGTCTACGCCGGGATCGATCTGGACAACGCTCCCTTGTTCCGCGCCGGTACCGGCGCCCAATGGCGTGCGCGCAGTTGCGGATACGCCATGCACACCTTCACCACGATCACCGCCTCGCGAGCGCAGCCGTGGATTCAGCTGATCGCCACCTTCGAGCGAGATCTGCCGTTGTCCCGTCACGAACCGGGCAGCCTGCCGACTCTGTACCGCTATCTGTTCGACCGCACCGGCGGCAAGATCGGATCGCTCAAGCATCTGCTGCTCGACGCCGCACTCGATGCCATCGAAGACGGCCGCGAACAGATCACGCGAGCACTGCTCGACCAGATCGACACCGATGTTCAGATCGCGCCACCGGCACCCCGCATCGCCACCTCGGCATGAATGCGGCGAGCCTGATCGTGTTACCGCTGCCGGTCGAAGTCTGCGACGCCGGACACTACGCCGCCTACCCGGACAACCTCCTCGACACTGCCTATGCGACAGGTGTCGAGTTGGGCTGCTGCGTCGGCTGTGAATGTGGCCAGTACGTGTTGGTTGTCGCGTGGCCAGACCACGTGAGGCTGATGGAGTACGGAGACCACGGGCTGCCCGAGGAATTCGCCGCCACCGGTTGGCCACTCGTCGAGGCGGGAAACCCCATCATCGGACCGTTCCAGTGCCGCGCCATGCTGAAACCCGCCCTGTTTCTCCACCGCGCTAACCACTGAACCGGTGGAGGAATTCGGGACAGTGCTCGGTCGGTCCAACCCCGAGCGAGCAAGATACTGCGGAAGTTGGGGTTGGCGTAGCAGGGAGACCGCAGGGCCGCTCACTTTCCGCGCTGTGCAAGCCACGCTTCCAGGGCGGCCTCGGCCACCTCGGCACGGTTGAGCCCATCCTTGAGCGCGGCCTGCTCCACTCGCAATGTCAGATCGTCGTCGATGTTTGTCGCGAAATTCGCCTTGCCCGCCGGCACCGGTGTCGGCGGCGTAGCGAGTTTGAGCCAGGGGAACTTCTCGATGATCTCCTTGAAGTGGGTGTGGTCCAGCACGATCGGGTCGCCCGCTTCGAACCACTGCAGGATCTCGCAGGTGGCCGCGCCTTTGGCGCGCGCAACGCCACCGCGGTGAGCGACGTCGATGCGCAGCTTGCGCAGGTCGCCGAAGAACGGGATTTGGAAGTCTCGCGGCTTACACCCGTGTGCGTCGGCGAGCCGGTGTCGGTAATCCTCCTCCCAGCGAGAGAAGAACGTCGGCAACCACATGTGTCCGCCCCAGGCGTGATGCCCGCTGCCATGGTCGAGGGCATCGAGCAGCAGATCGGCCGCGACGGTCGTCGACGATGCCTTCCACACAGGTAGCAGCCCGTTCGGATCGCATACGTCGAAACCTGCAGGGGTACGGACCTTCGGCACGCTGTAGCGGTAGGTCCGCCCGAGGAACGGGACCTCGACGCCCCTAATCAGTTGAACGGCTACCGTGCCGGCTCGCGGTGCCATGCGAGCTACCGCGATCGTAAGCAGCAGCTCGGTCCGCATGTCTTCGAGGATCGCGACGACAGCGTCGCTGCCGATCGCGTCTGTACCTTCATCGGTCTTCACGTCGCGATAGTCCCACCCGGCACCGACGCCGGGGGCCGCTGCGGAATGCACCGCACGACGAGGTTTGATGACAGGTGTAGGTGAAGCCCTGACAAGCCCGCCGCTGAATACGGGTCTCTCGCATGGATGGTTGACGGTGTCAACGAGCGATACCGCACTCTTGATGCGTTTCCCGTCACACCAGCGCGCCGTAAGGTTTGGTTGTTGAATTGGACGCGTTCCTCTGTGTCCGGTCGCCGAGCGGTCACGAAACGTGCCCGACCACGGCGTGGTTCGACTGGACGCCGATGCCTACGACAGGCTCGATGTCGCGCCTAAGTAGTTGCAATTCGTCAGATCGCCGAATGCTATATGCAGGTCAGTCGAGTTCCACATGCGCGGCGTAGGTCATCCGGGTGAGGGCGCCTTCGCCGAATTCCGAGTCGCTGCGGAGGATCTCGTACTCGGCGACCTCCAGGCGCATCCGCGTGGTTCCGCGTTCTGCGGGGAGCTCTATCGATTCCTGCTTCCACAGCACTTCACCGTCGAAGCCCACGTCGACGGGTGTGACGAGGTCGAAAAATGAAGTCGAGTCCACATCCGGGTGGGGTCCGGAGGCGTATTCCCAGTCGAGCTCATCGGGTGTTTCAACGCGGGTGGTTTGCACCCGGAAGGCGACGCGCGGTGGGGATGGCATGTGGGGGGCTCGTCCCCCGAGTTTGGCGGTGATCCGGGTCGTGCTGTTGTCCTCCCACAACACGGTGAGTGTGCGGTCGGGGGCAAGCTGGACGAACTCGCCGAGCACGACGGGCGAGAGTTTCACGTCGATGAGGGCTGTGCTGCCGTCATCTCGGACGACCTCGATTTCTTCCAGCGAGTCGGGTTGGTAGCGGACGAACGCAATCCGCACGAACGGCCAATAGCTCCACGGGAGCCGCCGGAGGTCGACCTCGATGTCGGCGTAGAGCAGTTCGCGTCTGGTGTCGTAGACGGGCTGGAAGCCGACGACGGTGACGGTGACGTCGTCGGGTAGTCCGGGCAGTGTCAGCCCGGACTCGGTTCTGTCATTGTTGGGAAAGTGTCCTGGTTCGAGGTCTACCACCTCATGGCTCCGCCGGGCACGCCTCCAGGTCGCGTCGGCGCCGTAGCGGGTGCGTGACTCGTCGGGGGCCGGGTTGTTCGTGTCGGTCTGCAGGACGATGCCGAGCAGCTCCCCCTCGCCGGAGTCGAACCAGTCCAGATCGAGATATACACGCAAGGATCCGCCGAGTCGTTTCACCCCACGCGACTCCCAATCGTCGGGCGGCTGCGTGGCCTGCCATTCGAAGGTGGGCACCGCGTACAGCACCGGAGGTTTGGCGGGCCGCGCTGAGCTGAGCACGTTGGCCTCGATGACGTCGGCCGGGTCGGTGTCGCGGACGAGGGACATGTCGGGTTTCATGTATTCACGGAACCGGCTGGTGGCCCGTATCAGGTAGCGGACTCTGCGGTGGCGGGTGTCGCCGAACTCGTGGAATGCGGCAGAACCCTGCGGGAAGTTGTCGTGGTCCGGCCAGTCCGCACGGACGATGGAGCTGTATGCGACGGCCTCGCGCGGCCGCTGGATCACACCCTCGGTTTTGTCGACGAGCCATTCGTCCCAGCGTGCAATGACGTCGATACGGCCGGTGCTCGCTACGTCCAGCCTGATGCTGCCGACGAGCTCGGCGCGGGTTTCGCCGAGCTGTGTGCGGATCGCGGTGAGGGCCGGCAGGTATGCGGGGGCCTCGATGCCGCGCTCACGGTCGCGGTGAGGCAGCGGGCGTTGCACGGCGTGCACCAGGGTGAGGGTGCGTGGCGGGGAGATCATCCAGTGCGCACCGCTTTCGGCGTGTACGCGTAGCTGTGGGTCGCCGTCATCGACGATGTCCCACACGCCGTGCAGGTCGAGCCCGGCGGGGCCGACGTAGCAGCTGTAGAGCACACCGACGCGGGTGGCCTTCGCCAAGAATACGGTGAGCAATCGTTGTGCCTCGTCCCAGTTCGGCGCCGGGATCTCACCGAGTGGAGGGTCGGCCACCATGATGCGCAGCGGCTCCAGGTCGGGCCAAAGGTGCTGGTTGAACGGGATCCGCAGCAGCGGTGCCCGCCCGGGCAGCACGGGCGGCAGCGGGTCGCCTGTCGGGGTGCGGGGTTCGAAGGTGTCGGGGTCGAGCAGGCCGGGCAGGCCGCGCAGCGCCACACCGGCCACGAGCGGATCAGGAAGATACGGCGTGGGCAGGATGGTGTTGGCGCGGTTGATCCAGTAGCCGCCGCGTCCGTCGGGGTCGTCGGGTGTGACGGGTTGCGGGTCACCGGCGTCGATGGTGGGTTGCGGATGGCCGATGTCGACGGTGTGGATGTCGATCACCTTTTCGTCGGCGAGGGTGCCCGATTCGCGCAACGCGAGCCGGTAGCCGGCATCGGGATCCCCGGGGGCCCCGTCCGCACTGGGGAAGGCCATTTCGAACCGGCCGTGCAATTCGGCCGTCAGCTGCGAGGTCTTGGGTGGGAAGAGGTGGCGGGTGCGTTGCGCGGCGGCGTCGGCCTCGGTTGCGCCCCAGACGTTCTGGTCGTAGTCGGGGTTGGGGATGTTCCAGTCGTTCGGGTCCAAGTCGGGGTCGGGGTTCCAGTCGCTGCGCAACACGAGGTGTTCGAGCGACTCTCCCGGTAGGTAGGGCCGCAGCGCCAGCGCCGCGGGTGGCCCGGCGGGTTCGAAGCGCCGGTAGGTCACCGAGTCCGACGCCGCCAGGTCGGGGTCGGTGGGGTCGGGCGCGGCGACCGGCTCGCCCGCCATATCGACGCCGAGCACCCGGAACCGGTAGCTGTGTCCGTAGCGCAGCCGCGGCAGCGTGCCGGGTTGTGGCACGAAGCTGGTGACCAGCCGAAATTCGGTCTCGGCGGTGCTGATCGGCGGCATCGGGCGGTCGTAGAGCTCATCGGCAGGTGGCGTGCCGTCGAGGCGGTTCTCGATCGTCTTGCCTGGCCGCGGCGCGGTCAGGCTCCACCCGGTCCATCGGGCCAGGACCTCATGCACATACAGCGGGTTTCGCTCGCCGGCCTTGCGGGTTCCCGAGCTGCCCTTGACATAGCCCTCGTCGGAAATCGCGGGGAGCACGCGCACCGAGGCGCCGGTGGCATCGACAAGGCGGTAGGTGCCGACCCGGGCGCACAGCGACCGCCACTCGCCGCCGTCGGTGGACACCTCGACGCGGTAGCCGCGCAGCAGATCCTCGGCGAACAGGTCGCTCGGCAGGCCGGACGGATCGTCTGCACCGGCGCCGGGCGGACGCGCCGGGACCGAAAGGCTCTTCGCCGCCACGAGCCGATCGTGCAGGTAGAAGGCTCGGTCGGGCCGGACGATCGCGAGCCCACCCGAACGCAGCGACGCGAGCGCCTCGCGGGAGAGGCTGTCGATACCCAGCTCGCCGCGCAGGTCGAGCTGGCTGCGGCGTTCGAGCGTGGCCGCGAGATTCACCGTCTTGATCGCGGCCCCGTCGGTATCGATCTGGACGACGTCGAACTGGGGCTCGTCGCTGGCGAGACGGTCGCCGGCGCCGCGCAGATCGAGCAGCCCACCGCGCAAGGGGGAGTCGGGACGGTTGGCGGCGGCGAAGCTGTCCGGACCGAGGGTGGTGCGGGTAGTTGGGGACACGTCGCTGGCTCGGGGGAGCCCATCCCACAACGGGATCACCCGCACCATACCGGGCTCGGTGGTCGGGCGTGGGACGCGGAGCCGGATGATCATGCCCAGGGTGCGCAACAGCGCCGGGTAGTCGCCGAGCGCGCCGAGTGCCTGGTGAAAGTCCAACTGCGGCACGGCGGGACGGATCGGGTCGGGTTCCTTGGACTCAGGGCGCTCGTAGAACCGTTTGACCCGAGCGAAGTCGAAGGTGATGTCGCGTGCGGCGAGCGCGGCCGCCATGTCCCCGACTCGGCTCGCGGGCGCGATCACTTTGTGTGCGTCCATCAGCTGCTCGAGTTCGTCGACCGCCGGCAGCCGGGCAGGACCCACCGGTGGGCGGGCCCGATACGAGGACGGGTGCAGGACCGTCGGGGTCTCGATCCTCGGCGGTGTCGGGTCCGGCGGTGTCGGACGGGGCTTCCACCAGAAGATGGGGATGCCCAGCCCGGCGGTGACGAGCCTGCGCAGCAGCCTCCTCGGCAGCCGGCACAACCGGTGCAGCAACCGGCACGGCAACGCCAGACACCCCTCCCGGGGTCGCGTCGGTGGCTGCGGCGTCGGGTAGCCGTCCGGCTCGCGAGGCGGTTGCCCGCGTTCCTCGGCGACCCGCACGTCGGTGATCGGCCCGAGCGTGTCCACGAGGGTATCGAGATCGTCCGGGGTGGGTGGGTCGGTCGGATGCGCGCGCCCGATCGTGCGGTAGAGGTCGGCGAGGTAGGCGGTGACGAACCGGACCGGATACGAGTAGATCGCCACGTCGCTGAGGTCCTTGAAGCGCCACGGGCGGACGAATGTCGACGGACGGAACAGGTGGTTCCACGCCTCGTCGTCGAGCGCGGCGGGGATCACCTCGGCAGCCTGGCGGCTGCCGTCGCTACCTAGTTCGACTTCAAAGGTGATGTGGTGGGCGAGGGTGATGGGCCAGTGTTCGAAGTCGGGGAACTCCGACAGGGTGTGGCGGGGTTCGGTGGCGTCGATGCCGAGCCGTGGGGAGACGAACACGTCGAGGTATAGCGAGAGGGAGTCCGCGCCGCGGGGCAGCGCCGTCCACATGATCTGTTGCTCAGGCATAGGCTTGGCAATACTGGTTCCAGGGCTGCACTGTGGTGTCGGGCTGCACGGGGTCGGGGTAGGGCGCCATCAGCTCCGCGAAGGTTGGGTCGCTGCCGGAGCCGGCGAAGGTGCGTTCGCACTCCACCGTGACCGAGAAGGAGAACAGGAAAATATCGATCTCCACTTCCAACTCGGCGCGGCCGGTCGCTTTGCCCACAGCTTTGTAGGTGAAGCTGAGCGTCAGCTCGATCGACGCGGAGATCAGGCCGAGCACCGACATGTTTCCGCCGAGCCGGAGATAGCCGGTCAGGGTGCAACCCTCGGCGCTTTCGATCTTGAAGTAGATGCCGGCCATCACGTGCACGCCGCCCTGGGCCACGCCGAGGTCGATGGCCACGCTCGCGCCGAACTCAAGTGCGGCTTCGAGCACATCCACCCCGTCGGGGTCGACGGTGATCCCGAAGAAGCCGCCGCCGCCGAACATCGACACGGTCAACAGGAACGGTTCCTGGCGGGTACAGAAGGCGAACGAGACCGTCAGTGGACGATCGATGAACGGGATCGCGAAGCTGGCGCTCAGGCCGAGATTCTGCAGCGAGAACACACCGACGGCGAGGCTGGGCAACGACAGCGAGAAGCTCGACGTGATTCCGGCGTCGGTGACCTCGAGCGCCGGCGGATCTGCGAAACCGTCCAGCGGGATGATCGACTTGAGTTGCTCCACGAACGACAACGGGCCGGCGAACACCACGTCGTTGAGTACCACGTCGACATCCGGTTTGCGCCCCGCTGGGGCGCGGAACCTGATTCTGTCGAAATGCAGTTCGAGGAATGTCTTCTCGCCGCCGAGCAGGTTCATCTGGAAGTTGTCGATCCAGGCATCCACATCCGACTGCGGTGGGCCTGCTCCGCGGGCGTCGATGGTCACCCGCAGCCGCATCGTGGTCGTTTCGTCGACGACGAACACCGGATTCGTCGCGGGGTAGTTCTGCGGCCGTGGGGTCCACTCGTACACTGCGCGCAGCGTGTCGGCGTCGCCCTCGGTCACCAGCCGCGGCATGTTCGCCGCGGGCGCGCCGCTGGTGAACCCGTGCAGCACCTTGCCGAGAGGGAGAATGCCGAAGAGCTTGGCGGTGTTGTCGAAGAAATCGGCGGGATCGAAAATGGCTGTTGCGACGTTGTCGAGGGAGCCGCCGACCGGGCCGAGCTGCCGGGACAGCCCGGTGATCTGCATGTTGGGCTGGATCAATCCGCCGGATCGCTCGCCGTTGTCGCTGAAGCTCAGCCCGATCGAGTCGCCACGCTCGAAGATCGCCGCACCGGTCTGCCCGTCGAACGTCAGGCTCGACGGGTCGACGAGCCGGGCGATCACCTCACGGGCGTTGGTGCCGCCGAGTCCATTGTCGCGGTACGGGTCGGGGTAGGCGACGGTGACCGTCGCGTCGAGTCCGGCGACCATCGCAAGCGAAGGCGCCCGCACCTCGGCGGTGACCAGCTCCGGCCAGAACCCCGGCTGTCCGTCTCGCGACGGCCCCGACGCGGGCGAACCCGTGAACACCATCCTGGACGTGGTGAAGGTCGTGTCGCCTGTCGGGCCTTGCGCCAGCGCCAACGGCAGTCCGCCGGCATCGAGTCCAGGCTGCTGCGCCCTGTGGTAAAGGTCCTGGGCGAGAAGGATCGTCGGCCTGTCCCAGGCTCTCGTAGAGTCCACCCATACGAGCGGGGTGACCAGGTCGAACTTGTTCTGTTCCGCGTCGATGCCCATCAGGGAGAACAGGAACGGTTCGGTGGAGTCGGCTGGGCGGATGAGGAAGAAGGATTCGTCACCGGGCACCGCCAGATCTGGGGTGATCACGGTGTGGAAATGGACCGAACGCAGCGGCATCGTGTACCACTGCGGCTCAGGTGCTTCTTCGTAGGAGCGTCGCGGCTGACGCACCACGATGAACTCACTCTTGATCAGGATCGGCGGTTCGCCGGGCAAATCGCTGAATTCTCGCTTGGTGACCTTGACCTTGGTGGCGGGATGCCCGAACGGGTAGAGGAACCCTTTCCTGACGATTTTGACGAAGTGATCGCGGCCCTGGGTGGCTTGGTGAGTCCACTCGATCAGGCTGGTGACCTCGTCTGGCGGATCCCAGTGACCGGTTGAGTGAAGCCAGGCGCCGAGCGAGCTGAGCGCCAGGCGGTTCACCTCGACCGGTTGCGCGATGAAGTTCGTGCGCGTCTGCTTGGCGTATCGCCGGTTGCCCGACAGGTGCACGATGTCGTGTCGATCCCGCTGACTCATCACGTCGTCGGGAAACGGCTTCGGCGGCTCGTCGTCGGGATTGGGCAACAAGACGCCCGGCCACCTCGGCCGGTTCGGGAACCAGGGTTCGCCGTCCCCCTGCCGCATCCACACCGCCCGCACCCGGCGTCCGGCCCCGAGTTCGGGCCCGATCGATGTGCCGGGAGCAGGCTGTAACCGGGTGTGCCACAGCTCGACCCGGCTGCTGGTGGGGTCGGCGACCGGGCGGGGCGCGTGGGCGAAGCCGGCACGCTCATCCGGGGACAGGATCAACCGCAGCGGCAACTCGATGGCCGTCTCGGCGGGACCGGGGGCCGCCGTGTCCGGCGGGTCCCAGTAGAAGCACAGTCCCCTGAGGAACCCCAGAAACCCAGAGATGTCAGGTCCTCGCACCGCGTTGCCGGGAACCGCCAGCGTGCAGGCATTGAGCAAGTCGAGGATCGCGTCGAGCCGGTAGGCGATCGGAAGGAGGCTCGGGCGTGTGGGTACCTCGAACACCACCCGGGTTGGACCCGCCGCCCGCGATGGTACGACGTACCCGTGCGGTGTGTCGTTCTCGCGATAGGCCGCTTCGGCCACATGCTGGGGCGGCAGGTGCACGATCACCCGCGGGTTCGCACGCCGTCCCGCCCGGACAAGCCGACGGTCCGGCCCCTCGCCGTCGATGTCGATGTCTTCGAACTCGAACTCACACACGAGCAAGTCGTCGGGTCGAACGATATGCACCCGCATAACAAATTCGCCACCTTGAGCGACACGAGCAACAGGCCGAATCCTGCCGCCTTCAGTGTATCGACCCGCGCCCTTCGCACGCGAGTAGTCGACTACTCGAATCGATGGGTTGCGCATGTCCTCAGCAGTACCTCGCCTGCGTTGCGTTGGTCGATGCACAATGCGGGTCGCGAACCCCCGTTGAAGATCGGTACAGCACCGGGTCGTAGCCTTGTTGAACTCGAGATCAGCGGCTGCGGCGGTTAAGCTCACTAACCACTGCCAGCACCGGATCCACCGTTAATCGGGCTCTGGCTCACTTCCGGTGGTAGCCGCGTTGCTAGGCCAGGAGGATGCGGTGGCGGAGGAGTCGGAAGCTGGCGCGGCCATACATTTGTCGTTTGATCAGTTTGGTTTTCGTGTTGACGCCCTCG
>NZ_JAFMPL010000072.1:0-40206 GCF_019038455.1 Nocardia noduli | reverse complement strand
GGTCGGCTGGGCGGGCTTGGGCTGTTCCTTCGGCGGGCACGGCGGCAGCAGTTCCTGCTGGGCGAGCAGTCGCATCTGATCCTCGGCCTTGCCGAGCGAACCCGGCGGCAGACCCTTCACGACCTGATCGCGCCCGGTCTGCTTGAGGTCGTTGACCCGCAACGTCTTACACGACGCGGGCAGGTCGGTTCCGGCCTGGAGCATGGTGAGGTCACCGGATTTGTTGACGCAGCCGACGGTGTCGACCTCGTGGATCGAGTACCCGAGAATCGAACCGGGTAGCCCGCGCATGATCACGACCTGGCCGTTGTCCGCGCCGACGTAATAGTTGCCGCGAATCATCTTGTAGCCGACGACGAGTCCGATGCCGACCGCGAGTACCAGCGCCACCGCGAGCATGATCCAGCGCAGCCGGTGGGATTTACCCGGCGCGGGTGGTTCCGGTGTCGCGGCGGCACGGCGCGGCGGCGTCGCCCTCGGCGGGCGCATCGCCGCGGCACGGCCCGCCGAGGTGTTCGGCGGCGGTGAGTCGTCGTCCTGGCCGGAGGCAGCGCCCGCCACGATGGGATGGCTCTGGCCGTAGTCCAGATCGATGACGTCGGCCACGACCACGGTGACGTTGTCCGGGCCACCGCTGCGCAGTGCCAGCTCGATGAGCCGGTCCGCGCATTCGTCGGTGCTGCCCTCGCGCATGGTGTTGGCGATCGTCTCGTCGCTGACCACGTCGGAAAGGCCGTCGGAGCACAGCAGATAGCGGTCGCCCGGCCACGCCTCGCGCATGATGAGCGTAGGCTCGATCTCGTTGCCGGTCAGCGCCCGCATGATCAGCGAACGCTGCGGATGGGTGTGCGCCTGCTCGGGTGTGATCCTTCCCTCATCGACCAGGGACTGCACGAACGTGTCGTCCCGGGTGATCTGGGTGAGTTCACCGCCGCGTAGCAGATAGGCGCGTGAGTCGCCGATATGCACGAGGCCGAGTTTGCGACCCGCGAACAGGATGGCCGTGAGCGTGGTGCCCATGCCGTCGAGTTCGGGTTCTTCCTCGACCTGGTCGGCGATCGCGGCATTGCCCTCGTGGGTGGCCGCGTCGAGTTTGCCGAGCAGATCGTCGCCGGGTTCGTCGTCGTCGAGATGGGCGAGCGCGGCGATCATCAGCTGGGATGCCACCTCGCCCGCGGCGTGGCCGCCCATACCGTCGGCGAGTGCGAGCAGCCGTGCGCCCGCGTAGACGGAATCCTCGTTGTTACCTCGGACGAGACCGCGGTCGCTACGCGCTGCGTAGCGGAGAACAAGTGTCACGGTCGCAGCTCGATCACTGTTTTGCCGACACGAACTGGTGTGCCGAGGGGAACACGGACTGCGGTGGTCACCTTCGCGCGGTCGAGGTACGTGCCGTTCGTCGAGCCGAGATCTTCGACGTACCAATCGTCACCACGCGGGGAGAGTCGCGCATGCCTGGTGGAGGCGTAATCATCGGTGAGCACCAGCGTTGAATCGTCCGCACGACCGATCAGCACCGGTTGGGTGCCGAGGGTGATGCGGGTGCCGGCGAGTGAACCTTGAGTCACCACAAGATATTTGGCGCCCTTCTGGCCTCGGCTGAAGGAAGGCAGCACTGCGGAACCGCGTGCGGCCCTTGGCTGTATCCGAACACCGGATGCCGCGTAGATGTCGCTGCGCAAAGTTCGCATGACCGCCCATACGAACAGCCACAACAACAGCAGGAACCCCGCACGGGTCAATTGCAGGATCAATCCCTGCACGGCGTTCCACCTCCTGTTCGACCGTGTGTACGTCGGTGCCGTAGGTGCGGTTCGACCCACCCCCACAAGCCTGCTGGTCTTGCCCGGCCCCGAAGTGGCGCCGTGCGTGTTGGCAGCATCATAGGGCCGTCAGTCGATTCCGATCACGATACGACCGCAGAACCCCTGATTACCATTCAGAAGCGCGGCATAGCGTGACTGCACCGGCGAGCTTACGGGATCACACGATACGGATCAGGATCTCGGAATGCCCGGCGCGGATCACATCGCCGTCGGCTAGTTGCCAATCCTGGACCGGGGAACCGTTCACGAGGGTGCCGTTGGTCGAGCCGAGATCCGACAGCATGGCCGTCTGGCCGTCCCACCTGACCTCGATGTGGCGACGCGAGACGCCGGTATCGGGCAGGCGGAAATGCGCGTCCTGACCGCGGCCGATGATGTTGCTGCCCTCGCGCAACTGGTAGGTGCGGCCGGAGCCGTCGTCCAGTTGCAGGGTCGCCGAATAGCCCGAACCGGCCTGTGCGCCACCGCCGTACGCGGGGGGCGTGGCAGCGGGCGCGGCATAACCGGGCTGCGCGCCGTAGCCGGGCTGTTGCGAGTAGGCCTGGCCGTAGCCCGCCTGCTCCTCCTGGCCGTAGCCCGCCTGCTCGGAATAGGTCTGGTCACCGTAGGCGGGTTCGGCGTAGCCCTGCTGGCCGTAGCTCTGCTGCGCGTAGCCGGGCTGACCGTAGCCGGGATCGCCGTACCCCTGGTCGGCGTAGCCCTGCTGCTGGCCGTAGCCGCTCTGGCCGTAACCCGGTTCGCCGTAGCCGGGCTGCTGACCGTAACCGGGATCCTGGTAGCCAGGCTGCTGACCGTAACCCGGTTCGCCGTACCCTTGCTGGCCGTAGCCGGGCTGCTGGCCGCCGCGCTCGGCGGCCCGATCCCCGTAGCCGGGCTGCTGGCCGTAACCGGGTTCCTGGTACGCCTGCTGGCCGTAGCCCGCCTGACCGGCCTGGCCACCCTGCTGGTAGTCGTAGCCGTTCTGGTAATCGCCGTATCCCTGCTGCGACTCCGGAGCCTGGTAGTCCGCGCCGCTGTACGGTGCGGCGCCTCGGCCGTAGTCCTCGTGATACGCACCGTTCTGCGGACCGGGCCGCCCCGCCGGCGGCGGCGCGTACCCGCGGCTGCGTGGATCGGACTCCGCGGGCTCACGACTCGGGTCGTAGCCAGAGTTCTGCGTCATGGGGCCAGCTCCTGGTTGCGGGTGTGCAGGTCGTTGTGGCGGGGGTTCGGGGCTGTCGGCCTTGCCGGCTCCGCGACCGGCGTCGGGATCGACGCGGCCGCTGGCCCTGAACTGTCCGGTGTGCAGCGTAGGTGATGCCTCGAACGCTACGTGTACTTCGCCATAGGTCTGCCACCCTTGATCGCGGATGTAGTCCTGGAGATGTTTGGCGAACGCGCGGGTCGTGAGGTCGTGATCGGCATCGAGTTGCGCATGATCGGAAGAGTTGATCGTGATCACATAACTGTTGGGCGCGAGCAGATGCCCGCCGCCCACGTCCTGGATGTGATCGGTGGCCTCACGCTGCAGCGCTGCCTCGACTTCCCGGGGAACCACGCTGCCGCCGAAGGCGCGGGCGAATACGTCGTCGACGGTACCCCTCAGGCGACGCTCGAACCGTGAAACGATGCCCATCCCGGCCTCCCTTCGCTGTCCGTCTACCCGAGTCTCTACTCAATTCATAACAACGACACGCGCGTATGGCGTGTCGTGTGTCGACCACGTTCATTGCATGATATCCACGATCGTCCACACCTGTAACTCCCGGAAACCCCAGTAGGTTCCCCGTGTCGTCGGTGGACGTCACAAGCCCCGCCGCACCGCTGGTCAGGGGGCGATTTCGTAAACCGTATCGCCCCGTGATAAGTTCTTCCAGTCGCTCGGGCGAGTGGCGGAATGGCAGACGCGCTGGCTTCAGGTGCCAGTGTCCTTCGGGACGTGGGGGTTCAAGTCCCCCTTCGCCCACTTCACTCGATAGAAGGCCCATGCTCACGGAGCATGGGCCTTTTCTCGTTTCGTCATCGATGTGGATGCGAAAATCGTTGCTTCGGGATGAGAACCTGTTCTAATTTTGGGCATGCGCAGATATGAGGGTCGCCGAGTTCTCGTCACTGGAGCCGGGTCGGGTATCGGGCAGGGGATCGCCCTGCGGCTGCTCGACGAGGGGGCACAACTGGTCGCCGCCGACATCGATGCGGCCGGGCTGGCGGTGACGGCGGACAAGGCCGGTGATGTCGGTGATCGGTTGCGGACGGTGGAGGTGAATATCGCCGATCCGGTATCGGTGGCGGCGGCGACGGGGGACGCGCTGGAATTCCTCGGTGGGCTCGATGTGCTCGTGAACGCGGCGGGCATCCTGCGGCCCGCGCGGACCCACGAGATGCCGCTGGAGGTGTGGAACCAGGTCATCACGGTCAACCTGACCGGTACCTTCCTCGTCACCCAGAGCGCGTTGCCCGCGCTGGTCGACTCGGGGCACGGCGTCGTGGTGAATCTGTCGTCGACGGCGGCGTTCCAGGCCGCGCCGTACCTCGCGGCGTACGCGGCGTCCAAGGGCGGGGTGAACTCGTTCACGCACGCGATCGCCCTCGAGTACGCCAAGCAGGGGCTGCGCGCGGTGAATATCGTGCCGGCGGGAATCACGAGCGGGATCACCACCACGTCGATCCTCGATCAGCCCGAGGGCGTCGACTACAGCCTGTTCGCCCGGCTGACCGGTTGGCTCAACGGCGGCGCGCTCGGCAGTCCGGAGGACATCGCCGGTGTTGTGGCGATGGTCGCCTCGGAGGACGGTCGCTATATCACCGGCACCGAGATCCGAGTCGACGGCGGCGCGCTGATGTGATCAGCGCGGTCGTGCGACGAGCAGGTGGTGCGGGATCGGCCGGTTCTCCAGCGGCCGGTGCTCGACCGAACAACCCGCCTGCTCGAGTGCAGCGATCACCTCGGACACCGGCCGCAGCGTGAATCCGTACGCGGTGAACGGCATCTTCGCCATCGCGTCCGGATCGCCGATGCCGACCACGACGTGCCCGCCGGGACGTACGACGCGGACGAGTTCGGCACAGGCCGCGGTCAGGTCGGCGACGAAGTAGACGGTGTTGACGGTGATGGCCGCGTCCAGGCTGTCGTCGGCCAGCGGCAGTGCGGTGAGCGAGCCGTCGTCGAGCAGCAGGTGTCCGGCGGCGATCTCGCGAGCGAAACCGGATCGGGCTCTGGCGAGCATGTCGGCGGAGATCTCCAGGCCGTGCACGGTTCCGACGCCGTCGAGCCGGGCCAGCAGCAGTTCGAGTCCGATACCACCGCCGAAGCCGATATCGGCGACGGTCGCGCCCGGCGTCACGGCGGTGGCCTCGACCGCGCCTTCGATGGCCTTTCGATTACCCCGGTTGAGGAATCCGGCGACGCCCTTGCCGAGGACGCCGTGCGGTTTGCCCAATTGGCCCGCCACGGTGGACAGGATGCGATCACGGAGTCCGCTCATGAATGCCAGCCTAGACAGCGGCACGCGCGGTCCGGGGCCGAGCTCGGCCGGTTCGACGCGGTCCCCTCGTGCAGTATCACGTCTCGAATATTGTTGCCGCGCCCCTCGAAGCGCGGGTGTCACCGACGAAAGCGGAGTGCAATGCGATCACCGTTGATACTGCTCGCCGCGGGCGTCCTGGCGCTGTCGGCCGCCGGTTCGGCGCAGGCGACACCGTGGGGACCGCTCGCGCCGCCGAATCCCCATCTGGGTCCGGTCGGCACGTCGACCATGCACGGTGACGCGGGTTCCTCGGACGCGACGCCGCTGGCCGGTCCCGGTCCGGGTCCACTCGCGGTATCGGCCTATCCGCTGGCCTCGGCCTGTCCCACGCTGTTGCAGGGGGCCGACGGTCTGGTGGTGGCTCTGTGCACCTCGATCGCCGGGCAGCGTCCGACGGTGCATCTGCTCGATCCGGAGGTGCGGGGGCCGATCGGATATTCGCTCGCCGCACTGGAATTAGCCAAGGGCAGCCTGCTCGGCGGCGTCTACGCCTATCTCGACGACGCCGACCGGTTGGTGGCGGTGGACGGCAACCGCGCCCTCGTGCGTGTGGCGCACACCAGGGACGCCGACGGCCGGTGGACGCTGACCATCGACGACACCGTCGATCTGAGCGCGGCGATTCCCGTGGGCGACAACGTGACCGGGCTGGTTCCCGATCGGTCGGGCAATGTGTGGTTCGCCACCGGCAAGGGCGTGGTCGGCCTGGTGACGCCCGCGGGCGCGACCGCGACGCTCACCCTGCCCGCCGGGGAGGAGGTCGCGAACAGCATTTCCTCGGCGCCGAGCGGGCGCGTCGCGGTGGCGACCACCCACGCCCTCTACGAGTTTCGCGCCGATGCCGCCGGACGACCCGAACAGCTGTGGCGCGCCGCCTATGACCGTGGCACAGCCCGCAAACCGGGCCAGTTGAGTTGGGGGACCGGATCGACGCCGACCTACTTCGGACCGGAGACCGGTGCGGAGTACCTGACCATCGTCGACAATGCCGACGGCCCGGTGCAGGTGCTGATATTCCGTTCGGGAACAGGGGAATCGGTATGTTCGCGGCCGGTGCTCACCGAAGGCGGCGCGGGCAGCGAGAATTCGCCGATCGGCATCGGGCGTTCGGTATTCGTCGCGAGCACATACGGTTACCCCTATCCGGCGGTGCCGGAGGGCGCCGGGCTCGCGGTACCCGCTGTCGCGCCGTTCGCCGGTGGCATGACACGGGTCGACGTGGACGAGCGCGGCTGCCACACGGTCTGGGAGAACTCGGTGCGCAGCGCCGCCGTACCACACCTGTCGATCGCGGACGGTCGGCTCTACACGGTGACGCGGGTCGGACCGCAAGCGACGACCCCGCTCGACGGATACACCTTCACCGTCATCGATCCCGAGACCGGCGCGGTGCGTTCGGAGAGTCCACTGCCGGGCACGATCGTCGACGATCCGCTACAGACATCGGCGCTGATCGCGACCGGCGGCCGGGTTTTCCAGGGCACGATCACCGGAATCCTGCGCATCGCCTGACCCTCGCCCCCCTGTGGATATCCGGGGTATTTCTGTGGATAACTCTGAACGCCCGGGCGAGCCTGTGGTCAGCTGTGGATAACTCGGCACCCCCTCGATGAAAGTCGCTGCGGCCGAGGTGCAGTGCACAATTCACGGCGTCGAAATATGTGAAGTTGAACAAATCACCAGCTAGAAGCGGTTTCTCGAACCCGTGACGAGCCTTGGACGCCGACCCGGCCCGCACCGCGGAAACCTGGATCATGAGCCACGAGTGACCTTTCCGTGACCCTCATCCTCGCCTATAGGGTTATGCACAGGGACCTATGTATAGCCCCTGAACGCCCCTGACCAGCCCCCTCCGGTTCGCGGCCGTCTCGCGTGCGAGCGGTCGAAGCGCATGCGCCGAAGGCGCGAGTCTCGACCGCTCGCACGCGAGACAAAAGGGGCCGCGAACCCCCCGCGCCCGCGCGGCAAAATCTCAGTACTCGCCCGCTCGGGGCCCGGTCGCCAGTCCGATACGCACCATCGACAGGGTCCGAGTGATCACGGCTTCGCGAGCTCCGGCATCCAGATCTCCCATCGCGCCTTCGATGATCAGCGACGCCAGTCCGTGTACGGCGGCCCACGCGGCGACCTCGGCGTCGGGGCGATGCGCCGGATCGGTGTAGCCGATGGCGACCAGCTCGTCGAGTAGGGCGGAGAGCAGGTCGAAGGCGGGTGAATTCCACTCGCCGGGATCGGCGGTATCGCTGCCGCAGAAGGCCGTTCGGAACAGACCCGGTTCGCGCAACGCGAAGGTGATGTAGCCGCGGCCGATCGCGATGAGCCTGCCGACCGCGTCCGATTCGGGGTCGATCGCGGCCACGGTTTCGGTCATCGCCGTGAACAGGCTCTGCTGGGCCTGTTCGTGTGCCGCGTGCAGCAGTTGATCGTGATTGGTGAAATGCCGGTAGGCGGCGGTCGGCGTCACGCCGACCCGCCGTGCCGCCGCCCGCACCGTCACGGCTTCCGGTCCACCGTTCTCGGCGAGTTCGGCGGCGGCCAGCACCAGCGCGTTGCGGAGGTCGCCGTGGTGATAGCGACCGTCGCGGGCGGGCTTTGCGCTGGTCTGCGTGTCTTTCCTCGGGGCGGCTCCGGTAGGTGTCATCACTTCGATGTTGACACCCATGCACATCAAGTGGCAAGTTAACACCCACAAAGTTTACAGGCGATCACATCCCGATCGGGGAGGCCAGACATGTTCGAACAACTCGGCAGATTCGTAGTCCGCCGAGCACGCTTGATACTGATCGTCAGCGTGCTAGCGCTCATCGCGGGCGGCGTGGTCGGCGCCACCGCGTTCGGCAAGATGCAGTCGGCGGGGCAGGACGACCCCAATGCCGAATCCAGCCTCGCCGCCGACCGGCTGACCGACGAGTTCGGCGCCGACACCGATTACGTCTTCCTGATCCGCGCCGAGCAGGGGTCGGTCGATTCCGGCGCGGCCGCCGATTTCGGCCGGGATCTGGCACGCAGGTTGGCGGGCGACGACCGGCTCACCAATGTCGTCTCGTACTGGGACACCGGATCGCCCGCCATGCGTTCCACCGACGGCACCGCCGCGGTGGTGCTCGCGGGCAATACCGAGACCGATCCGGGCAAGCAGGACAAGATCGCCGAGGCGATCATCGACGAGTACGGCGCCGACGGGCCCGCCGCCACGGTGCGGATCGGCGGCCTCTCCGCGACGTTCAGCGCGGTCGGCGCTCAGATCGGCAAGGATCTCGGCCTGGCCGAGGGCATCGCGGTGCCGTTGATCATGGTGCTGCTGGTGCTGGCCTTCGGCAATGTGGTCGCCGCCCTGCTCACCCTGGTCGTCGGTGGTATCGCGATTCTGGGGACATTCACCGAACTCGCGATCCTCGGATCCGTCACCGACGTGTCGATCTACGCGGTGAACCTGACGACCGCGCTCGGGCTCGGCCTCGCGGTCGACTACGGCCTGCTCATGGTCAGCCGGTTCAGGGAACGGCGCGCGGCGGGGGAGACACCGCAGGATTCGATCGCCGGTGCGGTCGCCACCGCGGGCCGGACCATCGCGTTCAGCGCGGCCACCGTCATGGCGGCGCTGTCGTCGCTGGTGATCTTCCCGCAGTATTTCCTGCGCTCGTTCGCCTACGCGGGGATCGGGGTCGTCGCCATCGCCGCGACCGCCGCGGTGATCACCCTGCCCGCGTTGATCTCGGTACTCGGTGTGCGCGCCGAGGCGTGGAAGGTGCCCGGCGTCCGGGGTATCCGCGGTGAGGCGACGCCGTTCTGGGCGAATGTGGCCGGTTTCGCGATGCGCAGGCCCGCGCTGGCCGGGATTCCCGTGGTCGCGGTTCTGCTGCTGGCCGCAGCCCCGCTCCTCGGGGTCCAGTTCGGCACCCCCGACGATCGGGTGCTGCCGACCAGCCTCGAGGTCCGGCAGGTCGGCGACGCGATGCGCACGGAATTCGGCGGCGGCGACGCGAACGCGCTGTCGGTGGTGACCACCTCAGGCATCGCGGCGGGACCGGTGTCCGAATATGCCCGCGCGCTGTCGCGAGTCGACCATGTCACCCAGGTCGATTCCAGCGCGGGCACTTTCGTCGCGGGGGAACAGCGCGGCACCTCGCCCGCCGACGCCAGGTTCGCCCGGCCCGATGCCCAGCGGCTGACGGTGCTGACGGATCTGGATCGCAATTCCACCGAAGCGAGGGATCTGGTCGACCGGGTTCGGGCGGTGCCCGCGCCCGAAGGGACGCGCACGCTGGTCGGCGGCGAAGTCGCGGGATTGCGCGACAGCCTGTCCTCGATCGGTGACCGGCTGCCGATCGTGCTCGGCTGGATCCTGCTGACGACCTTCGTCCTGCTGTTCCTGTTCACCGGCAGCATCGTGCAGCCGCTGCGCGCACTGCTGTCGAACGCGCTGAGCCTGGCCGCCACCCTGGGGCTGATGGTTTTCGTCTTCCAGGATGGGCATCTGTCCGGACTGCTCGGATTCACCCCGGCTCCGCTGGATGTGTCGATGCTGCTGCTGTTGTTCTGCATCACCTTCGGGCTCTCCATGGATTACGAGGTGTTCGTGATCAGCCGGATCAAGGAAATGCACGATCGCGGCGCCTCGACGGTGGAAGCGGTGACCGAGGGGTTGGCCCGTACCGGCCGACTCGTCACCACGGCCGCCGCGCTGATATCGATCAGCTTCCTCGCCTTCGTCATCAGCGATGTCCGGTTCATCCAGTTCTTCGGGCTCGGCGCCGGGCTGGCCATCCTGATCGACGCGACGCTGGTGCGCGGCGTGCTGGTCCCGGTGACGATGCGGCTCCTCGGCCGGGCGGCGTGGTTCGCGCCGCAGCCGTTGCGGGTTGTGCACTCGCGTCTGGGCCTCGCCGAAGCCTGATCCGATACGTGAGGGGCGCTCGCCCGGTGTGGTTTTCCGAACCCGCCTGCGAGCGTCTCTTCGCGGTCGCGAACAGGCGTTTCGGCCGCCGAATATGTCCCGTCGGCCGTGATGTATGCACCGGTGAGGCGAAGATCACACGGCCTGCCGTAGTTGCCATTACGGTGCTGATCGGGTTCGCTCGGAGCCCGCGCGAGGTGACACTTCCGGCCCTGGTTATTTCCGATCTTGACCCCATAGGGGTTCGTTGATTGCCGGGGTGACAGGACGTCTGTCTGGTTAATTACCGAGTAAACAAACCTGAAGTCGCTTTCCGTTCACTCAACGTCCAGCTATCCGGTCTAGCGTCAGCAAACTACCTGGTAGATGCGCTGCGAGGATTGCATACCGAGTATCTCCAGAGATCTCCGCAAATCGGTCCGGATGCACTCGCGACTCCCGAAAACGCCTTCGGCGCCGCGGTCGGAAAAGGTCACGCCTCGGCGCGGAAATGGTCCCGAAATGGCACGGAAATATCAGCTGCGAGGTAGCTGGATATATGAAATATCTCGTGTTCGAACAGGGTTGCTGGCGTGCTGCTTTATACGCCGAACCCCCGTGAACAGGGTTGCGCCGCCATAACGATTGTGTAGAGTTGACGGTAACGCTGACCGCAGCTGAGCTCGACTCGCTGCGGTCAGCGGAACTCAAATGGGGGATCTCGACACCGCTTTGTAACCCAGCGTTGCTGTCGATTACCCGAACCCACTCAGCCTAACGTGTGCTCGGTGTTGTCTGCGATACGACCGCCGCTGTTTCCCCGCTCTTCACGTGCGTGACACGGGCCGTACCGCTGTCGATCGCGTTGACGTAGAGAGCCCCGCTGTCGAAATTCGCCAGGTCGGCCTGCTCGCCGTCCTCCTCGCGCGCGGCGGCCCCGCCGACCCCGAACACGTAGTACAGGAACAGCGCCTCGGCCGTGAAACCGATCGCGATGCGCACCGCGACCGGCAGACCGCTCGGCGTCACGAAACCCTCCAGCAGGCCGGAGACGAACAGCACCCCGACCAGGCCGAGCGCGATCGTGGCCGTGGCCCTGCCCTGCCTGGCCACGGCCTCCAACCTGCTCAGGCGGCCCGGATCGATCAGTGTCCAGCCGAGTTTGATGCCCGCGCCGCCCGCGACGAAAACCGCGGTCAGCTCCAGGGTTCCGTGCGGCAGAATGAACCCGAAGAACGCATCGAGCCGACCCGCCTCGGCCATCAGCGCGGCCGTGATCCCGACATTGAGCGCGTTCATGAACAGCAGGTACAGCACGGGCAGGATCAGTACGCCGGTGAAGAGGGCGATCGCGGCGACCCACGCGTTGTTCGTCCACACCTGCGCGGCGAAGGCGTCGTTCGGATGTTCGGTGTAATAGGTCTCGAATTGGCCGCCGGGGGCGGTGAGATCGTCGTGGTCGGTCGGGATGCCGAAAAGCTCGCGCGCGTTGCCCGAACCCTGGATCCAGATCGCGAGCCAGGTCGACACCGCGACGAACAACGCCGCCGTCGCGGCCCACCAGCGCCAGGACCGGTACAGGGCGACCGGGAAGCTGTGGGTGAGGAAATGTCCGATCTCCGCCCACACCCCGGTTCCAGTGCCGAGAACCCGGCCGCGCGCGCGGGTGAGTACGGCACTGAGTCCGGCGATGAGTTGTGGATCGGGGCTGTGCGACTGCAACCGCGCCAACTGCTGGGAGGTGCGCCGGTAGAGCACGATCAATTCGTCGGCTTCGGGGCCGCTCAGCTTGCGCTGTTTGGCCAGATGATCCAGCCGCTCCCAGGACCGCCGGTGTGCCAAGCTGTACGCGTCCACGTCCATTCGGTTGCCTCCCTGACCGCCGGTCGAAAGAATGTTATCGACATGGCTGAATTCACTACCGGCGAAGCGGTCGCTCTCGAACTGCCGATCGCCCGGATTCCGACGCGTGCCACCGCGTTCATCATCGACGTGTTGATACAACTGGCGCTGTACCTGCTGCTGTTCACGCTGATGGCCCTGGTTCTGCTTCCGCTCGATCCCGACGAGGCGTGGGTCGACGCGATCACGCTGCTGATCGTGGTCGGCGTGCTCGTCGGCTATCCGGTGGCCTGCGAGACCCTGAGCAGGGGGCGCAGTCTCGGCAAACTCGTAGTCGGGCTGCGCGTGGTGCGCGCCGACGGCGGGCCCACCGATTTCCGGCACGCGCTCACCAGGGGACTGGCCGGGGTGATCGTCGATTTCTGGCTGCTCGGCCTTTTCGGCGCGGTCGCGGTCGTCACGTCGATCTGCTCGCGCGACGCCCGCCGCGTCGGCGATGTGCTCGCGGGCACGGTGGTCGTGCACTCCCAGGCCACGCTGCCGTTCCCCGCGCTGGTGACACCGCCGCCCTGGCTCGCGGGCTGGGTGACGAGGCTGGACCTGTCCGGGATTCCCGAGGATCTGGCGCTGGCCGTGCGGCAGTACCTGACCCGGGTCCGCACCCTCACCCCGGAAGCCGAGGCCGCGCTCGGCGGCGCACTGGTCGCGGCGGTCTTCGCGCGGTTGCAGGTGGCCGCGCCCGCGGGATATCCGCCGGTGCAGATCCTGGGCGCGATCGTGGCCGAACGGCAGCGACGGGCACTCACACCGCCCTCGTACGGGCTGGTCCGCACGGGCTGAGGTCGGCGCGGCGGCGATACGGATAGTCACATTGTGCCGGACTGCTTCAATTCCAGATATTCGTCGGCCAGTGCCTCGGGCAGACGTTCGGGGGAGGCGGCGACCACCGCGATACCCCTGCGCCGCAACGATTCCTGCACGAGCGCGCGTTCGGCCAGCACCGACTCGGCGGCGGCCGCGCCGTAGAGGTCGTCGAGGGTGTCGCGACGCGAGGCCGCGTCGGCGATCTCCGGATCGGTGACCGAGACGATCAGCACGCGGTGGCGCTGGGCGAGCACCGGAAGTACCGGGAGCAGATTCTCCTCGACCGCGGCGCCGTCCAATGTGGTGAACCAGACCACCAGGCTGCGCCTGCGCGCGCGTTGCAGTGCGGCACGCACCAGTCCCGCGCTGTCGGTGTCGACGAGCGCGGGCGTCACCGACGCCAACGCGTGCATCAACTTGAGCTGCAACCGGTTTCCGCCGCCGCCGCGAACTTCGGCGCGGACCTCACGGTCGTAGGCCAGCAGATCCACCGAATCGCCCCCGGCCGCGGCAAGTCCGCCGAGCAGCAACGCGGCCTCGATACCGGCGTCGAGCCGGGTACCGTCGCCGACCCGGCCCGCGCTGATCCGGCCGGTGTCGAGCAGCATGAGCATGTTCCGATTGCGTTCGGGCCGCCAGGTGCGCACGAGCACATCGGTCGCGCGGGCGGTCGCGCGCCAATCGATCGCGCGCACATCGTCGCCCGCGACGTATTCGCGGAACGAGTCGAACTCGCTGCCCTGGCCGCGCATGGTCGCGATATTGCGGCCTTCCAGATGTTGCAGGCGTTTCACCTTCGACCGCATCAGTCTTTCGCTGCGGAACGGCGGCAGCGCGCGCACCCTCGCGGGCACCGTGCGACGGGACTGCCTGCCCGCGAGCCCGAGCGGACCGAGCAGTCGCAGCGTGACCGGGCCCGCGACGCGGTCACCGCGATAGGTCGGCGTCACCGTGGTGCGCAGCCGGACCCTGGTGTCGGGGCCCGAATCCAGCCGGTGCTCGCGATGTCCGGCGCGGGCGCTGTCGGGCCAGTCGTCCCACAGGTAACCGCGCGCGGTCCTGCGACCGGTGTTCACCACCGTCAACTCGACCTCGGCGGTCCGACCGAGCCTGACCACCGTGAGCGGATCTCTCGACACCGTGAGATCGCTCGCCCGCGCGACCGAGCCCATATCGAAGAGCACCGCCGCGGCGAGCAGACCGGTCACGATGACGACCCCGGCCCAGCTGTGCCACGCGGCAGCGACCACGACCACACCGACCGCCGCTGTGGCGGCCAGCCGCCCCGTCACAACCACGGCTACACCGGAACCGGGACCGCGAGCAGCAGCGACGACATGACACCTTCGGTGGTCACCCCGTCCAGTTCGGCCTCCGGCTTCAGGTGCAGCCGGTGCCGCAGCACCGTCGTCGCCACGAATTTCACATCGTCGGGGGTGACGAATCCACGCCCGTTCAACCAGGCCAGGGCACGCGAGGCGGCCATCAGGGCGGTCGCGCCTCGGGTCGAAGCGCCGTGCTGGACGGCGGGGGAACTGCGGGTGGCCCGGCAGATGTCGACGGTGTACGCGAGAACTTCCGGGCTGATCGCCACCTGGGCGACCGCGGCCCTGCCCGCTGTGATGTGGGCGGGCGTGGCGACCGGGCGCAGACCCGCCGCCGCGAGATCGCGCGGATCGAATCCGGCGGCATGGCGTTGCAGGATGCGGAATTCGTCGTCGCGGTCGGGCAATTGGATGTCGACCTTGAACAGGAAGCGGTCCAGCTGGGCTTCCGGAAGCGGATAGGTGCCTTCCTGTTCGATCGGATTCTGCGTGGCGATCACCACGAACGGATCGGGCAGCGCGCGCGGCTGGCCGTCGACCGAGACCTGGCGCTCCTCCATCGATTCCAGCAGCGCGGACTGGGTTTTCGGTGGGGTGCGGTTGATTTCGTCGGCCAGCAGCAGATTGGTGAAGACCGGGCCCTTCCTGAAGGTGAATTCGGCCGAATGCGGGTCGTAGATCTGCGAACCCGTCACGTCGCCCGGCATCAGGTCGGGGGTGAACTGCACGCGCGCGTGTTCCAGATCCAGTGCCGCCGCCAACGCGCGCACCAACAGCGTCTTCGCGACGCCGGGCACACCTTCGAGCAGTACGTGGCCACGGCACAGCAGTGCCAGCACCAGGTACATGACCGCGCTGTCGTTGCCGACCACCGCTTTGCCGATCTCGACGCGTAACGCGCCGAAGGCCGCGCCCGCCTCTTCCGCGGTCGGGGTGCGGGTGATGTCGGTCTGGGTCATTCGGCCCTCCTGTATGTCCCGTACGGGGCGTGCGTATTCCTCGGTGTCATCCCTGGGCCTCGATCCATTCCAGTTGTGCGGCAACCAGTCGCATGGCGCTCGCGTCGGCCACCGGGCCGTAGAGCGCGGTGCCGATCAGGGTCGGGTCGACGCCGGTGCGAGCGGCGATGGCGGCGATCACCTCGTCGGGCGCGGCGTCGGTGCCGATACCGAGCGACGGTCGGATCCGCCGCAGCGTGGCCGCGCGCAGTTTCGCCGCGACGAATTCGACATCCTTCGATTTCCGATACAGCGCGGCCTGGCCCGCCAGCAGTTCGTTGGCCGCGACCTCGACCGGGCGCGGTTCACCGACCAGCGCGCCGCGCCTGCGTGCGCGCCACGCCACCAGAACGGCCGCCGCGATCAGCAATTGCAGGCCGCCGAAGGCGATCGGCGCGGGCAAACGATCGAAGATCGAGTCACGGCCCGACCCGAAATCCGGCCGGTCGTAATCGGTGTCGGGCGGTGGTGGCGGCGGGAAATCCGGTGTCTGCGGCGGTTTCGGCGCGACCGGCGCGCTCAACGCCTGGATCAGCGCCCACCCCAGCAGAATCAGCACGATCGCACCGATGACGGCGGCCCAGAACTTGGGGTTGCGCAGCAGCGCGGGCAGCGGCGGCAGCGACCGTTTGGTGCGTTCGACGGTGTCGGTGACGACCTTGTCGACCGGTTCGGCGCCGGGAGGCGGCGCGGATTCGGAGAACCTGTCGGCGTATTCGAGCCTGCGGTACTCGTCCTCGGTCGCGCGGCGGCCTCCGTAGACGACCTCGTCGAAACTGCGCGCGGTCGGCTGGAGTTCGGCGGTCAGATCCTGTGGCAGGGCGGTGGAGACGTCGTCCACCGTTTCGTCGGCGGTCCTGGAACGCCGGACCTCGAGTACTCCGCCCTGTTCCAGGCCGCGCAGCATGGCACGGAAACGCTCGCGCAGCGCGCGGTCGTAGTCCCGGTGCGCGGCGGCATGGTCGGCGGCGGCCCGGTGCTCGGCCGCCGCGCCGAGTCGCGGTGCCCGGGGCGCATGCCCCGTCGGGTCGTCCGCCGGACCCTGTTCCTTGCGCAGCAGATCGGGCCGGTCGCTCATCGCCGCCTCGGTATCCGGATGTCGAGACCCTCCCTGCGGCAGCGCAGATCGATGTAGCAGAGCATGCGCGAACTCGCCTCGACGATCTCGCCGAAGGCGACCAGCAGTAGCACCGCCGAGGTGAGCAGGACGATGACCTGCCAGCGATGGGTTCCGGTGAACTCGGTGAGGAACAACGGGATTCCGAGCAGTGGAATGGCGACGAGGGCGAACAGCGCCCGCTGCGTCATCCACAGACCCGCCAGCGACCATTCCGATCCCGCGGCCAGCACTTTCGCGTGCCGCACGGCGTCCGCGTGACCGGCCCCGGCCAGTATCTCCGGCACCGCGACGAAACGTTTGCCACGCAGTCTGCCCAGCCACGGCAGCGCGATCGGCGCGGTGACGATCAGCAGCGAGCAGACCACGATCACCGAAACCCCGACCAGGGTGAACAGCAGTTGGAACACCAGCAGCGGCAGCGCCCGGATCCGGAACTGTCGCACCGCCTCGCGTGCCCCGATACGCACCCCGGACAGGGCCGACCATCCGATCGCGGTGGTGACCCCGCGCAGGAAATAGCGCAGCAGCCACGCGCAGACCGCGGTGGACAGGACCGCCGACCACCAGGTGGCGGCATCGGAACCATTGGTGAGATCGGAGAAACTCGCGGTCAGCGTGACGACGACGATTTCGGCCACGAGCAATCCGGCCAGGCCGAGTCCACCCAGCGTCGTGATATTCGCCTGGATGAGCGCGAACGGCATATCGAGCAGTTCGCGGAAGAGGAACGGGCGTATGGGCACCGTCGTTCCAGGCGACCCTGGTACCGGATCTGTTCCCGCCCCGACGGCACCCGCCTCGGTGGCAGGTGACACGCGGCCGAGTCTAGAGCGTGTCCGGCCGATTGGTGGACTATCCCATTCGCGCGGCCCGGTCCCGCGAGCGCGGCGCGATCCGACGCACCGGCCGCGCTACCTGCGCCGGTCCAGGGCGCCGGTGTCAGCGGGGGCGGGCCAGTCGGGTCGCGGTGACGCGTCCGCGCAGGGTGACGAATTCGCCGAGTTGCCACTTCCGCGATTCGACAGGGTCGGCGGCGGCGACGGAGTCCGCGGCGGCCAGGACCAGGCCGTCCTCCTGTTTGGCGAGTTCGCACAGGCGTGCGGCCTCGTTGACCGGATCGCCGATGACGGTGAACTCGTAGCGCTGGTGCGCCCCGACATTGCCCGCGACCACCCGCCCGGAACTGATGCCGATGGCCGCGGTGAAATCGGAGGTCTCGGCGAGTCTGGCCGCGATGGCGCGCGCGCAGGCGAGGGCCGATCCGGGCCCGTCCGGCAGCGGCGCGGGCGTTCCGAACAGGCACAGCGCGGCGTCGCCCTCGAATTTGTTGACCAGCCCGCCGTGCCGTTCCACCTCCTCGACCACGATGCCGAAGAAGTGATTCAGCATCTCGACGATCTCGGTGGCCGGGCGGGTGGCGGCCATCCGGGTCGAACCGATGATGTCGATGAACAGTGCGGCGGCCTCGGTCTCCACGCCGCCGAGCACCGGTTCGGCGGCGAGCGCGGCGTCGGCGACGTCCTGTCCGACGTGTTTGCCGAACAGATCCCTGATCTGCTCGCGTTCGCGCAGACCGGTCACCATCCGGTTGAAACCGCTCTGGAGTTCGCCCAGTTCGGTGCCGTCGAAGACGGTGACCTCGCTGTCGAGATCGCCGTTCTCCACCCGTCGCAGCGCGGTGCGCACCCCGCGGATCGGCGCGATCGTCGCCGACAGGGTCTGGGTCATCAACAGCAGTCCGAAGACCAGGGTGGCCCCGCCGAGCGCGAGCACGCAGATCGCCAGGCGGGCGGTGGACACCTCGTCGGTGGTCAACGCCAGGATCGCGAGCACCATCGTGCCCGCGACCGGGACGGCGGAACCGACGAACCACACCAGCAGCAAGCGCGCGAAGACACCGATGCCGCGCCGTCGCCGCGATTGTTCGGCCTCTAGCACCCGGGCGGTCACCGGTCGCAACGCGAATTCGATGACCAGGTAACTGCTCGCGCACACCACGATCGCGCTGAAACTGATGCCGAAGGCGATCTTGGGGATCAGTTTGGGATCGGCGAGGCCGTACACCGTGATGAGCACCGCGAACCCGCCGAGCCACAGGACGGTCTGGATCATCGTGAGTTTGCGCGGGACCGCGATCGCCTCGGCCCGTTCGGCCTCGGTGGGCACCCGGTCCTGATCTGTGGCCCAGCGCAGCGCCCGCAATCCGGCCGCAGTGCCCCACCACGCTCCGACCACGATGGCCACGGCCGAATACAGCGGTGCGGTGAGGGCGTTCACCAGCAGCAGGTCACCGGTGAAGATGGTCGGGCCGGGCAGGACGAAACCGATCAGCGCGATCGAGACGAACATGCCGGTGGCGTTCGCGGTGAGGAGCGGAACGGTCAGTAGCAGTTGGATCCGCAGCCGCCGCACCCCGGACGATTCCGCTTCCGAGCCGAGCAGTCGCGAACCCCATGGCGCGGGTCCGCTGGGGGAGAGCTTCGGCTCGGTGGCTGGCATGGGTGCAGAGTAGGGCGATCGTCTGACGGCCCGCGCATTTTCGGCGCGACCACCAGGGCTCCCGGCCCGCGCTGTCGCACGGATCACGCGAGCGTGCCGGTTCAGCGCCCCGGCGGGAGCTCTCGCGGGCCGCGCCCGCCGGTGAGTTCGGATCGGCGACCGGCGGTGAGTTCGTGGTCGCGGCCGCCCGACGACAGGTCGTATCCCTCGTTCGCCGCCGAGGACAGCGCGGAGTAGCGCGGATCGCGCGGCGTCGAGTAGTCCGCGTCGACCACCGTCGCGGCGACCTGTCCCGCGTGCCCGGAGCCCGACGAGCCGAGTGCGTAGCCGTCCGGCGCGTACTCCTGGGTGTCGACGGTGACCTTGCGGGTGCGACGCAGCGTGAAGGTGATCTCCTCGGCTTCCTCGAACACCTGCCGCACCGTGCGCAGCGGATGGGTCGCGGTGTCGATCGCGTCGGCGACGAACGCGGGCACCAGCGGGCGGATCCAGCGCGCGGCGGTATCGGTGAACGGCACCTGACCGATGATCGGGAGTTCGATACCGCCCTTGGGCGCCCTGACCTCGGGCACCGGCGCGGTCGCCCGCGCGAGCGTGCTCGCGGTCACGGGGGTGGGCAGATTCGGTGTCACGATGTCCTCCTCGGTCGCGGTGCTGTCGTGGCCCGCGGGAAGTTCGGTCCTGCGCGCTCTGTCACCGAGGCGTCCGGGTTCGGAGATACCGAGTTCCAGACCGCCGATGGCGGCGATGATCCTGGTGCGCTGGCGTTCGCGGTCGATGGCGGTGTCGGCCTCGACGGCCAGCCGGGTCGCGGTGAGCTCTTGCTCGGCCCGCAGCGTTTCGGCCTCGGCGCGCACCCGCGCCCGTTCCAGCGCGATGGCGGCGTCGGCGTCGAATTCTGCCTGTTCCTTGACGGTGCGGTAGGCGGCACGCCGATCGAGCGAGGTCTCACCACGCCACCACCGCAGGATCAGCGGCAGCAGGGCGAGCAGGACGAAGGCCGCGAGGGTCAGTATCCGCAGCGCGAGCGCGCCCGCCGCGGCGGAGGTGTGGTCGTTCATGGCCTGCCAGCGCGCGCCGAGGCCGCGATCGGCTTCGGCGAAGGCGGCGGAATCGGCCGCGGTAACGGCCCTGTCCGCCTCGGTGACGCGCACGTCGGCCGCGTCGACCCGGCCCTGCGCCGCGGTGAGCCGGGTTCGCGCGTCCTCCAGCATGGCGTTGGCGGTCGCCGCCTCGGGGCCGCGGCCGGGGACGCCGGTGATGCGGGTCTGCGGGCATTGCGCGCTCGGATTGAATTCGCAGCGGGCGATGACGAGCGCCTGGTCGATATCGGCCTGCGCGGTGATGACCGCCCGGCCGAGCGCGGCGCGGTCGGCGCGCGCGGATTCGGATTCGGCGCGGGCGGCGACCACGGCGGGAGCCGAGTCGACCCCGCGCTGCGCGCGTTCGTCGAGCAGGCGGTCGATCGTGCCGCCGAACAGCACGGTGCAGGCGAGTTCGGCGACCAGCGCGCCCGATACGGCGGCGACGGCGATGCGGGCGAGGAGGCCGGGCCGGTCGGCGGCGCTCGCGGGTCGACGGGTGGCCAGTGCGCGTCCAACGGTGCCTGCGAGCAGCGCGGCGATCACGGCGAGCGCGACGGTCCCGAAGACGGGCCGATCGCTCGCCCCGGTCAGCGCGAGCGCGGTGACCAGCCCGGTGACGGTGGCGAACAGGATGACGGCGGTACCGGTGACGGCATAACTCGCCCGCTCGTGGCCCTCGGTGATGTCCTCGGGCCGACCCCCGCCGAGCCGGGTGAAGATACCGGTGACGGTCATGGGGATCTCACATCCTCTATGTCCAGGCAGGGCGGTGTGCTTGGCGAAACTGTCACGGATTCGTTGTCACAGCGTGACAGGCGTCGGCCCGACACACCGAGCAGGTGCCGTCGGATGTGGCCAGGTTCACAGATCATCGCGCGAATCCGCACTTCGGCGGGTGGATCGTCATCCCGCCCGGCCCCGCGTGCCTGGTCCGGCGGGGTCCGGGGGCTCCGCCGAGGGTGCTGTCGAGGCCCCGCGCGCGGTCGGCGGAGCCCTCGCCCGTGGCACGGCGCGCGGTGGCGCGGATCGTGTGTCGAATGACACCAAATTTGTTAGCTGAAAGTGTGCTAAAAACCACAAACGGCGAAAGAACCCGGACGGTCGGATCAAGTCGTGCGCTTGTCATGCCCGCTGTCGGCGATATCTCACCTACCTACCGGTGAGTTAGCCGCGACCGGGGGGTTTGCCTTCCCGCGACCGGGGGAAATCCAGTTCGACGCAGGTGAGGAGCAGTTCTCGCCGGCTACTGCGCGCCGGTCGAAGACGATCTCCGCGAGGATACTGATCGCCTGGCACTCGGTGTCAGGGGATCGATCCCAGTGCATTCACTGCTTTACACTGGACAACGCGCACAAGTGGAGGACGGAAAGAATTGGCCCTGATAGACCGGGTTATTAGTACGACCTAAGTTGGTTGGGCCCCGGACCTGACTTATCGTTTGCTCTTACGCCGAACACAAAAATGGTCGGCACCATCGCCCGCTCAGGGCTCACCAAGCAGGTGCCCAGAGTAGCGGGCGAACACCCGCACGGAAGTAAGGAACACGTAAGGGTTCCGTTACCTCCGAGCACCCACCATGTAACACCCAGCGGGTGAACAACTGGAGACGTGACTGCACCCGGCGGTGCGAACAATCAGGCTCGAAAGGGGAGCTTGCGCAACCACGCAGAGCCTGGGAGCACCGCAGATCCGACACGAGACCATCAGCGCGGCTGGTTTCCGGGACGTACGGGCGCAGTCTTTACGTAGGCGTTCGAACGAAAGGCCGTTTTTTCTTCGAAGGCCGACTTTCTTGAAGGCAGAGGCATGACGCAACTTCCTGGCCACAGGTCACCTGGACCCATCGGGCTCTACGACCCGGCGAACGAACACGACGCCTGCGGCGTCGCTTTCGTCGTCGACATGCACGGTCGCCGCAGCCGTGACATCGTCGACAAGGCTATTACGGCTCTGTTGAACCTGGAGCACCGCGGTGCCGCGGGCGCCGAACCGAATTCCGGTGACGGCGCTGGCATCCTGCTCCAGATTCCCGACCGCTTCTTCCGCGCGATCGTGGATTTCGAGTTGCCCCCCGAGGGGTCCTACGCGTCGGGTATCGCCTTCCTGCCGCAGGCCCGCCGCGAGGCCGCCCGTGCCGCGTACGGCGTCGAGAAGATCGTCAAAGAAGAGGGCCTCGAAGTTCTCGGTTGGCGCGAGGTGCCGATCGACGAATCGTCGCTGGGCGCGCTCGCCCGTGACGCCATGCCGACCTTCCGGCAGATCTTCGTCGCCTCGCCCCGCGGCGGTTCCGAGCAACTCTCCGGCATGGACCTGGAGCGTCGCGCCTACGTCGTGCGCAAGCGCGTCGAGCACGAACTCGGCAAGGCGGGCCCCGGCGAGGGCACGGTCGGCAAGGAGTCGGTGTACTTCCCCAGCCTGTCCGGCCAGACCTTCGTATACAAGGGCATGTTCACCACGCCCCAGCTGCGCGCGTTCTACCTCGACCTGCAGGACGGCCGGATCGAATCCGCCCTCGGCATCGTGCACTCGCGCTTCTCCACCAACACCTTCCCGTCCTGGCCGCTGGCGCACCCGTTCCGTCGGGTCGCGCACAACGGTGAGATCAACACCGTCACCGGCAACGAGAACTGGATGCGGGCCCGCGAGGCGCTGCTGCGCTCGGATGTCTTCGGTATCGACGAGGCGGGTAACAACCGCCTTCAGAAGATCTTCCCCGTCTGTACGCCCGGGGCGAGCGATACCGCGCGCTTCGACGAGGTGCTGGAACTGCTGCATCTCGGCGGCCGCAGCTTGCCCCACTCGGTCCTGATGATGATTCCCGAGGCATGGGAACGCAACGAGACCATGGACGCGCAGCGCCGTGCGTTCTACCGCTACCACTCGATGGTGATGGAGCCGTGGGACGGCCCGGCGTCGGTGTGCTTCTCCGACGGCAATGTCGTCGGCGCGGTGCTCGACCGCAACGGTCTGCGCCCGAGCCGCATCTGGGTCACCGACGACGGTCTCGTCGTCATGGCCTCCGAGGTCGGCGTCCTCGACATCGACCCGGCCAAGGTGGTCAAGAAGGTCCGGTTGCAGCCGGGCCGCATGTTCCTGGTCGACACCTCGCAGGGCCGCATCGTCGGCGACGAGGAACTCAAGTCGCAGCTGGCCGCCGAACACCCCTACCAGGAGTGGCTCGACGCCGGTGTCACCAAACTGGCCGATCTGCCCGATCGCCCGCACGAGCACATGTCGCACGATCGCGTGCTGATCCGCCAGCAGATCTTCGGGTACACCAACGAGGAACTCGGTCTGCTGATCTCGCCGATGGCCAAGACCGGCGGCGAGGCGCTCGGTTCGATGGGCACCGACACCCCGATCGCCGTGCTCTCGTCGCGGCCGCGTCTGCTGTTCGACTACTTCTCCCAGCTCTTCGCGCAGGTCACCAATCCGCCGTTGGACGCGATCCGCGAGGAAGTGGTCACCAGCCTGCGCCGCGCGCTCGGGCCGGAATCGGACCTGTTGCATCCGAGCGCGGATTCCTGCAAGCAGATCACCATCTCGCAGCCGATCCTGGACAACGACGAACTGGCCAAACTCGTCCACATCAACGACGACGGCTCGCATCCGGGCCTGCGCTCGGTGGTCGTGCGCGGCCTGTACCCGGTGAAGAAGGGCGGCAAGGGCCTGCGCAAGGCCCTGGAGGCCATCAACATCCAGATCTCGGCCGCCATCGACGGCGGCGCGCGGATCATCGTGCTGTCCGACCGCGAGTCCAACGAGAAGCTGGCGCCGATCCCGTCGCTGCTGCTGACCTCGTCGGTGCACCACCACCTGGTGCGCGAGCGGACCCGCACCATGGTCGGTCTGGTCGTGGAGGCCGGTGACGCCCGCGAGGTGCACCACATGGCCATGCTGGTCGGCTTCGGCGCGGCCGCGATCAACCCGTACATGGCCTTCGAGACCATCGAGGACATGATCGAGCGCGGCGCACTCGATATGCCGGGCAGCACCGGCGATCAGGCCGCCGACTTCCGCACCGCGGTCTACAACTACAACAAGGCCGCGAGCAAGGGCGTGCTGAAGGTGATGTCCAAGATGGGCATCTCCACCATCGCCTCCTACACCGGCGCGCAGCTCTACCAGGTGATCGGCCTGTCGCAGAATCTGGTGGACGAGTACTTCACCGGCCTGCGCTCGCATCTGGACGGCATCGGTCTCGACGAGATCGCCGCCGATGTCGCCGCGCGGCACCGGATCGCCTTCCTGGAGAACCGCAACGAGCGCGCGCACCGCGAACTCGAGGTCGGCGGCGAATACCAGTGGCGTCGCGAGGGCGAGTACCACCTGTTCAACCCCGACACCGTCTTCAAGTTGCAGCACGCGACCCGCACCGGCCAGTACTCGATCTTCAAGGAGTACACCAAGATGGTCGACGACCAGTCCGAGCGGCTGGCCTCGTTGCGCGGTCTGTTCAAGTTCAAATCCGGTGAGCGCGCGTCGATCTCGATCGACGAGGTCGAGTCCGCCGAGGCCATCGTGAAACGTTTCTCCACCGGTGCGATGAGCTACGGCTCCATCTCGGCGGAAGCGCACGAGACCCTGGCCATCGCGATGAACCGCCTCGGCGGACGCTCGAATTCCGGTGAGGGCGGCGAACATCCGGCCCGCTTCGAGGTCGAGGAGAACGGCGACTGGCGTCGTTCGGCGATCAAGCAGGTGGCCTCGGGCCGCTTCGGCGTGACCGCGCACTACCTGACCAACTGCACCGATATCCAGATCAAGATGGCCCAGGGCGCCAAGCCGGGCGAGGGCGGTCAGCTGCCCGCGCACAAGGTGTACCCGTGGGTGGCCGAGGTACGGCATTCGACGCCGGGCGTCGGCCTGATCTCGCCGCCGCCGCATCACGACATCTACTCGATCGAGGATCTGGCGCAGCTGATCCACGATCTGAAGAACGCGAACCCGCAGGCGCGGATTCACGTGAAACTCGTCGCCGAGCCCGGTGTCGGCACCGTCGCGGCCGGCGTCTCCAAGGCGCACGCCGACGTGGTGCTGATCTCGGGTCACGACGGCGGCACCGGCGCCTCGCCGCTGACCTCCCTCAAGCACGCGGGCGGACCCTGGGAGCTCGGCCTCGCCGAGACCCAGCAGACGTTGCTGCTCAACGGACTTCGCGACCGCATCGTCGTCCAGGTGGACGGTCAGATGAAGACCGGTCGCGACGTGATGATCGCCGCGCTGCTCGGCGCCGAGGAATACGGTTTCGCCACCGCGCCGCTGGTGGTCTCGGGCTGCATCATGATGCGGGTCTGCCACCTCGACACCTGCCCCGTCGGTGTCGCGACGCAGAATCCGGTGCTGCGCGAACGTTTCACCGGCAAGCCGGAATTCGTCGAGAACTTCATGATGTTCATCGCCGAAGAGGTCAGGGAACTGCTGGCGCAGCTGGGCTTCCGCACGCTGGACGAGGCCATCGGCCGGGTCGACCTGCTCGACACCGCCAAGGCCAAGGAGCATTGGAAGGCCAGCAAGCTGAACCTGTCGCCGATCCTGGACAACGTCGAGACGGCGTTCATGTACCAGGACCGTCGCTGCACCAAGACCCAGGACCACGGTCTGGACAAGGCGCTGGATCAGCAGTTGATCGCACAGAGCCGCGACGCTCTGGAGCGTGGCGCGGCCGTCAAGTTCGAGACCAAGATCACGAACGTGAACCGCACGGTCGGCACCATGCTCGGCCACGAGGTGACCAAGCTCTACGGTGGCGCGGGCCTGCCCGACGACACCATCGACATCACCTTCACCGGTTCGGCGGGTAACAGCTTCGGCGCCTTCGTGCCCGCGGGCATCACGCTGCGGGTCAACGGTGACGCGAACGACTATGTCGGCAAGGGTCTTTCGGGCGGCCACCTGGTGGTCCGGCCGTCACTGAACGCACCGGCGGAATTCGTGGCCGACGAGAACATCATCGCGGGCAACGTGATCCTGTTCGGCGCGACCAACGGTCGCGCGTTCATCAGCGGCATCGTCGGCGAGCGTTTCGCGGTGCGCAACTCGGGTGCCGTCGCGGTGGTCGAGGGCGTCGGCGATCACGGCTGCGAGTACATGACCGGTGGTCGCGTCGTCATCCTCGGTGAGACCGGGCGCAACTTCGGCGCGGGCATGTCCGGCGGTCTGGCCTTCGTCTACGACCCGAACGGCACCTTCGTCGACCGGGTCAATCCGGAGCAGAGCGACGCGGTCGAACAGCTCTCCGGTGACGATTTCACCTGGTTGCGCGACATCATCACCCAGCATCGCGACGAGACGGGTTCGGCCGTGGCCGAACGCATCCTGAGCGACTGGTCGCAGCAGGTCAATCACTTCGTGAAGGTCATGCCGCGCGAATACAAGAAGGTTCTGCTCGCCATCTCCGAAGCGGAGAAGGCGGGGAAAGACGTGGACGAGGCGATCATGGAGGCCGCTCGTGGCTGACGTGAGGCGCGTCCGAGAGATTTGTTCGATGTCGAGAGGCGAGAAGACGGAGGCCGCTCGTGGCTGACCCGCAGGGATTTCTGAAGCACACATCGCGGGAACTGCCGACACGCCGTCCGGTTCCGCTGCGTCTGATGGACTGGAAAGAGGTCTACGAGGAGGGTTTCGAACACAAGACCCTCCAGCGTCAGGCCAGCCGCTGTATGGATTGCGGTATCCCGTTCTGTCACAACGGTTGTCCGCTGGGCAACCTCATCCCGGAGTGGAACGACCTGGTCCACCGTGGACAGTGGCGTGACGGCATCGACCGTCTGCACGCGACGAACAACTTCCCGGAATTCACCGGCAGGTTGTGCCCCGCGCCGTGCGAGGCGTCCTGCGTGCTCGGGATCAACCAGGATCCGGTGACCATCAAGCAGGTCGAGGTCGAACTCATCGAGAACGCCTTCGACGAGGGCTGGGTCTCCCCGGTGTACCCGACCCGGATCACCGGTAAGAAGGTGGCCGTCGTCGGTTCCGGTCCGGCGGGTATGGCCGCCGCGCAGCAACTCACCCGCGCGGGTCATACCGTGACGGTTTTCGAGCGTGCCGATCGCATCGGCGGTCTGCTGCGCTACGGCATTCCGGAATTCAAGATGGAGAAGCGTTTCATCGACCGCCGGATGGCGCAGATGGAGGCCGAGGGCACCATCTTCAAGACCGGCGTGAACGTCGGTGTCGACATCACCGCCGAACAACTGCGTGAGCGGTTCGACGCGGTCGTGCTCTCCGGCGGCGCCACCCTGGCCCGTGATCTGCCGATCCCGGGCCGGGAACTCGACGGCATCCACCAGGCGATGGAATTCCTGCCGTGGGCCAACCGGGTGCAGCTCGGTGACGATGTGACCGATGCCGACGGCCTGCCGCCGGTACATGCCAACGGCAAGAAGGTCATCATCATCGGTGGCGGCGACACCGGCGCGGACTGCCTCGGCACCTCGCACCGCCAGGGCGCGGCGTCGATCCACCAGTTCGAGATCATGCCGCGTCCGCCGGAGGAGCGTGCCTCCTCGACCCCGTGGCCGACCTACCCGCTCATGTACCGGGTCGCCTCGGCGCACGAGGAGGGCGGCGAACGGCTGTTCTCGGTGAACACCGAACGTTTCGTCGGCGCGGACGGCAAGGTCACCGGCCTGGAAGCGCACGAGGTCAAGATGGTCAACGGCCGTTTCGAGAAGGTCGACGGCACCGAATTCACCCTGGAGGCGGACCTGGTGCTGCTGGCCATGGGCTTCGTCGGACCCGAGAAGCGGGGTCTGCTCGAGGATCTCGGCGTCGGCTACGACCAGCGCGGCAATGTCCAGCGCGACAAGAGCTGGTCGACCAATGTGCCCGGCGTCTTCGTCGCCGGTGACATGGGTCGCGGTCAGTCGCTGATCGTGTGGGCCATCGCCGAAGGTCGCGCCGCCGCGTCCGCGGTGGACAACTACCTGGAGGGGGAGACCGCGCTGCCCTCGCCGATCACCCCGACGATGGTCGCCCAGCGCTGACCCTCGCCACTCGACGGCGCCCGTGGACCTGGTCCGCGGGCGCCGTTCGCGTTCGAGGGCTGCCCATTCCATCGTGGAAATCGATAGCTGCCGATTTACCGAAATAGCAGATCAAGATCGTGACTTCGCGTTACGGATACCCGAATGTGATCGGAATCGCTCGCTATAACGGACATTTCACGAGCCCCTCGCTTCAGTCGGCCGTCGGTGTTCCGTCGTGCGTCGCGGGTATGGAAGTCGATCTCGCACAGCATCGCTCGTCACCGACGGGACCGGTCGGACGGTTTCCAACGGGAATCGGACACGTCGGCGAGTTCGAATGGCGTCGCCGCCGCCGTGCCTCTATTGTGATCAGCGATGCGCTACGTGGCTGGTGGGATGTAGTTCGGGCGTGCATCTCATATCGACGGACCACTTCAGTTAACCCGTTGTGCACTGAAATGACATTCGTCGAGATCAGCATGGTTAGCGCAAACACACTTGTCGGGGTTGCCCGTAGGGGCGAAGTTCGAACTGGAGCAGAATGCGCTTGAAGAGGGTTGTCGCGGCCGTCGGTGCCTCGGTATCGATTGCGTCCGGCCTGGTAATCGGCAGTGGTTCCGCCGTCGCGGACAGTTGCCCCAGTCTCTATGTGGTCGCCATTCCCGGTACCTGGGAGACCGGCCACGACAAGACGCCGCAGCCGGGCATGCTGGCCGGTGTCACCAGGGGGCTGCCGTCCTCGGTCGACGTCGACTACGTCACCTACGCGGCCACCGCCTTCCCGTGGGAGGGCGATGTCTACGGCGCTTCCAAGAAGGAAGCGACCGACGGCGCGCGCGGGCTGGTCACGGCCATGGCGCAGCGCTGCGGCGCCACCCAGATCGCCCTGGTCGGATACAGCCAGGGCGCCGATGCCGCCGGTGATCTCGCCGCCGAGATCGGCACCGGCGTCGGCACCGTTCGCCCGGAACGCATCTCCGGCGTCGGCCTGATCTCCGATCCGCGCCGTTCGCCCACCGACATCCAGATCGGCCCGCCCGCACCCGGTGCGGGCGCGGGCGGTGCGCGGGTCGGCGGATTCGGCTTCGTCAGCGACCGCACCCGGACCATCTGCGCGGTCGAAGACCTCTACTGCGCCACCGCCACCGAGGATTTCGTCACCAGATTCGCCGGATTCCTCGCCCAGAGTTCGGATGCCAACCCCGCCAATATCTGGCGCTACCAGCTCGAGGCCGGGGCCATCATCAACGATCTGATGTCGCACGGCGGGATGCCCGCCCTCGGTTCGCAGCTCACCGATGCCGCGAACGAGCAGCGGGCCAAGGATCTCGAGCGTTTCTACCGGTCGCAGGCCCACACGGTCTACGGCAACTACAACGTCGGCGGCGGCCAGACCGCCACCAGTTGGATGCGCAACTGGATCGCCGGAATGGCCTGATCACCGGCACTCCCGCACCGGCGGAAGGGCCCACCTCCATATCGGAGGTGGGCCCTTCTGGCGTCCGGGAACTCGTTGTCAGCCGGCCGAACCCGTCGGCAGGCTCGGCGGCAGGAAGAAGTTGGGCGGGCCGTCGGGACCGCGGTGGTCGCCGGGGTGATCACCGGGATGGTGGAACCGCACCCGCGGGCCGTCGTGGTCGCCGCGGTGCGGACGGTCGGCGATCTCGCCACCTACCGCGTCGGCGGGCGCGACCGTGACGTCGGCGGTGGGTTCCGGAGCCTCGGCGGAGGCGGTGGCGGCGAGAGCTCCGATCGGTACGGCGGCCAGCGCGCCTGCCACGGCGACCTGGGCGAAGCGGCGCCGGAATGTTGACGATGTCGTGGAGAGCAACGAAATTCCTTTCCTACGGAACGTGAGTCGCGGTGCGGCGGCTCACGGATTCCATCGAAGGTTCCGTCGCTGGGATCGCGGTGCGATCCACCTGGCAATCACCTGTGTATCGGCGAATGCTCCCCGGCTCACCCGTGATGTCGGGCGTCGATGTTGCGGGGCAGCAGATCCCACACATGCCCGTTCTCGTTGACGGTCGCGGCCGTGCGTCGACCGGTGCGCGAGAACAGGATCCGGGTGATCGACCCGTAGTCGATCGGGAAGGTCAGCGGGCGCGCGAGCCCGAGAACGTCCTGGAGCAGGACATTGATCACACCGCCGTGCGCGAAGGCCACCACGGTGTCGGCGGGATCGGTGGCCGCGGCGATCTCGGTGACCGCGTCGCGAACCCGCGAGATGAAAGCGGGTCCGTCGATCTGTTCGGGCAGGAATCCGGCCTTGATCCGCTCGTATACCGCCTGGAATTCCAGTTTGGCGTCCTCGATCGGGACGTACGAGGGCAGATCCCGATCGTATTCGGCCAGATCATGGACGATTTCGACGTCGAGCCCCAATTTCGCCGCCGTCGGTTCGGCGGTCTCGCGCGCCCGCCGCTGCGGACTGCTCAGCACCCGCGCGACCCGATGCCTGCTCAACGCGGCGGGCACCCGCCGCGCCTGCTCCCACCCGATCTCCGACAATTCGGGATCGGCGGGGCCGTCGGCGCTCGTGGTCCGAAGCGGCTGGGCATGGCGAACGAGAATCAACTGCACCCCCGACACTCTGCCGCATCCCCGAGCGACCGCCACAGCAGGCATCGGCAACCCGGATCGGTCCCGACGCTCGGCAGAGGACGAGACCGGGCGAATACTTCCGATGGGATCTGTGCTGCTGACATACTCGACGCTATGACCGTCGAGCCGTTTCCGCAGTGGCTTCGTCCGCCACCCGGCGGGTTCGTCGCCGAGGATCTAGATCGCCTGCCCGACCTGCCGCCGCACACCGAATTGATCGACGGGAGCCTCGTCTTCGTGAGTCCGCAGGCGGAGTTCCACATGCTCGCCATCTCCCTGCTGGAGAACGCGCTGCGCCGTTGGGCACCGGAGTCGATGCGGGTGCGGCGGGAGATGACAGTGACCCTCGGACGCGATCAACGACCCGAGCCGGATGTTCTGGTTCTTCGCGCCGACGCTGTCGGCGATCCGCAGCGAACATTTTTCACCGCCGAAGACGTGTTGCTGGTGATCGAGGTGGTCTCCCCCGAATCGCGAACCAGAGATCGCGAGCGCAAACCGCAGTTGTACGCACGTGCCGGGATCGCTCATTTCTGGCGCGTCGAAAATGCCGACGGCCGTCCGGTGGTCTATGTCTACGAGCGCGACCCGGCCACTAGTGTGTACGCGCTCACCGGAATTCACCACGATCGGCTCGAATCGAGTGTGCCCTTCGCCATGGAAATCGATCTGACCGGTATCGATCGACTCTAGGTCCCGGGCCGAACAGCCTGCCCGATGCGCACACCATTTCCGATGTGCGGTGGGTGGTCGAATCGACGGCCGGGATCGCCGGGGCGTCGGGGCCGTCGAATCGGGTGTGCGTCGGTCAGTTCTTCTTGCGCTTGGTGAAGTAGACGATGCCGACGATGATCGCGACGACGACGAGCACGCAGCAGATGACGCCGATCAGGCCGCCCTTGCTGCTCTTTTTCTTCTTCTTGGCGGCGAGGTCGAGCGCGGTGTTGAAAGTGTCCGACGCCCAGACGTCCGGGCTCGCCCATACCGAGTGATCCAGCAGGCTCGCGTTGGTCAGCAGATCGAGATACATGTATTCCCCATTCCGAAGTGTCGGCTTCCTCCCGGTACCGAATCACCAAGGTTATCGGGCTGTGACGTTCCGCGTTAACCGTTCGGCCATGAATCCCTCATCTCGAGAACCTTGTTCAGCGCGGTTTCACGAGTGGGAACGGCAGTGTCTCGCGGATGCTGCGGCCGGTGATCAGCATGACGATCCGGTCGACGCCCATGCCGAGTCCGCCGGTGGGCGGCATCGCGTGTTCGAGCGCCTGGAGGAAATCCTCGTCGAGTTCCATGGCTTCCGGGTCGCCGTTGGCGGCGAGCGTCGACTGTTCGGTGAGCCTGCGCCGCTGTTCGACCGGATCGGTGAGTTCGCTGTAGGCGGTGCCCAATTCGACGCCCCACGCGACCAGATCCCAGCGTTCGGCGACACCGGGGATGCTGCGATGCGCGCGGGTGAGCGGGGAGACCGAGGTGGGGAAGTCGACGTAGAAGGTCGGCGCCTCGGTACGTGATTCGACCAGGTGCTCGTACATCTCCAGCACCACCTGCCCGGCGTCCCACCCGTGCTGGTAGGTGACCTCGGCCTGATCGCACAGTGCACGCAGTTCGGGGAGTTCGGTCCGCGGGGTGATCTCGGTGCCGATGGCTTCGGAGACCGCGCCGTGCACCGTCTTCACCGCCCACTCACCGGAGATGTCGACCTCGTCGAAGTCGCCGTCGTCGTTGGGCCGCAGGGCCACCACGGCGCCGTTGGCGGCCAGCGCCGCGTTCTGGATGAGTGTGCGGCAGGTGTGCATCATCCGCTCGTAGTCGCTGTGCGCCTCGTAGGCCTCGAGGATGGTGAACTCGGGGTTGTGGCTGAAGTCGACGCCCTCGTTGCGGAAGGTCCGGCCGAGTTCGAACACCTTCTCCATCCCGCCTACGCAGAGCCGTTTGAGATACAGCTCGGGGGCGATGCGCAGATACAGGTCCAGGTCGTAGGCGTTGATGTGGGTGATGAAGGGAGTCGCGTTGGCGCCGCCGTGCACCTGTTGCAGGATCGGCGTCTCGACCTCGAGATAACCCCAGGTGTTGAGCGAATCCCGCAGCGAGCGCACCACCGCGCTGCGTTTGGCCAGCACCACCCGTGCCTCCGGGTTGATCGCCATGTCGACATAGCGCTGGCGGACCTTGGCCTCGGGGTCGGCCAGGCCCTTCCACTTGTCGGGCAGCGGGTGCAGGCATTTGCCGTTCATCCGCCAGTCCGCCGCGAGCAGCGAAAGTTCGCCGTTGCGGCTGAGCCCGATCTGGCCGCTGACCTCGATGAGGTCGCCGAGGTCGAAATACTCGCCGAATTCCGCGCTGCGTTCGGCGCCGACCCGGTCCCGGTCGATGACCAGCTGGATATCGTCGGTCCAGTCGCGCACCACCGCGAAGATGACGCCGCCGTAGTCGCGGATGCGGAGCAGCCTGCCGCATACGCGGACGGTGGTGCCGCGCGGTGACTGCCGCGCCGCCGCGACGGTATGGGTCGGGGGATAGGCGACCGGGTAGGGATCGACGCCCGCCTCGGTCATCCTGTCGAGTTTGTCCATGCGCACCCGCACCTGTTCGGGGCGGCGCGGGAGCTGTTCGGCGAGTTCGGTTTCCGGTGGGTCCGGCGGGGTGCCGTCGGCGTGCAGCCCGGTGACGGTATCGGGTACCGCGCGACGCACTCCGGTGTGCACCGTCGTCTCGGGATCCTTGCCGAGACGCGGCAGGAACCCCTCGGCGAGCCCGCAGGCCGTCGCGACGCGCGGCAGCTGCCTGCGTTCTTCGAAAAGGAAGAAACGCGGCACCCAGTTCGGCTGGTATTTCACATTGGATCGGTACAGCGCTTCCAGCTGCCACCAGCGCGAGAAGAACAGCAGTACGCCGCGCCACATCCGCAGGACCGGCCCGGCGCCGATGCGCCCGCCTTCTTCGAAGACCGACCGGAACACCGCGAAATTCAGCGACACCCTGGTGATGCCGAACTGTTCGGAGTTCAGCGCGAGCTGGGAGATCATGAGCTCCATCACGCCGTTCGGGCTCTGCTGGTCACGCCGCATCAATTCCAGCGACATACCGGTCCGGCCCCACGGCACCAGCGACAGCACGGCCAACGGCCGGTCCTGACCGTTCACCGCCTCCACCAGCAGACAGTCGCCGTCGAGCGGGTCACCGAGCCTGCCGAGGGCCATCGAGAAACCGCGTTCGGTCTCGGTGTCACGCCACGCGTCCGCCCTAGCCATGATGTGGGTGAACTGTTCGGCGGTGATATCGCGATGCCGTCTGATCCGCACGGTGATGCCGTGTTTGCGTAGTCGGTTGGCCGCCTGGCGTACCTGTTTCATCTCCGGCCCGGCCAGCGAGAAATGCCTGGTGTCGAGGATGGCCTCGTCGCCGAGGCGCAGCGCGGACAGTCCGGCCCTGCGGTAGGCCTGCGCGCCGAATTCGCTCGCGCCCATCACCGCGGGCGCCCACCCGAATTGGTCGGCCAGTCGCAGCCAGGCATCGATCGCCTGCGGCCACACCTCGCGCAGGCCGATGGGGTCGCCGCTGGCGAGACAGACACCCAATTCGACGCGATAGGTGATGGCAGCCTTGCCGTTGGGCGCGAAGACCACCGCCTTGTCGCGGCGGGTCGCGAAGTAGCCGAGGGAATCATCGACATCGGAACGTTCGAGCAGCCCGCGAATGGCGGATTCGTCGATACCCGTCATCGCGTTCTCGGCGCGCTGGGAGCGCAGCAGCACCACGACCGCGGCGATCAGGGCGATCGCGCCGAGCAGGCCGAGCAGGAAGTTGACGAAGGGCCGGGGATGGCCGTCGAAATGCTCGTTCTCGACCAGGATCGCGGCGGTCACCCGGTAGACCGCCCACCCCGGCCGCTGCCACCCGCTGGGTAGCGTTCCTGGGAACAGTTCGACGAGGCCCCAGCCGAGCAGGCAGCCGATGGCGAGTCCGCCGATCAGGACGCCGAGCGCTTTCCAGCCCGCACCGCGTCTGACCTTGGTGTAGAACTCGGGCCACGCCGCGATCAGCACCCCGATCACCGCGAGTTGCACCAGCATCGCGATCAGCGCGTCGATATTGCCGTCGCCCGCGAACAGCAGCGCGTTGGACAGCACGTACACGGCGAGGTAGCCGACGAGCAACCACCAGGCGATCCGCTTGCGGCTGGCCAGCGCGCCTGCGAGCAGGCCGACGAGCAAGGCCCACATCAGGTTCGTGTCGGGCGCGTCGAAGTAGTAGTCGTCGATGTAGCGCCGCGGTACCTGGGTCAGGTAGCGCAATCCGGGCGAAAGACTCCACAGCAGGCAGATGGTCGCGAACACCCCGAGCACCAATCCCGCGATGTGCGGGACCTCGGAAAGCCTGCCGTGGCCCCGGTGTGGGACCGGTGGCGTCGGCCTGGCCCGCTCGGGTTCGGTGTCCGTACGATGACCGGCTTGCGTGGTAGTCACATAACCAGTGTGTACGGTGCCGGGCCCTCAGTGCTCCAAGGCACCCGTGATGTCGCGGCGCGTGCTGGATCGGCGTGCCGAGGCGATGTCCGCAATGTCGGGTTATTCCGAGTCCGTCGCGCCGTCCACGGGGGTTGGCTCACCCCGGGAATACCGGGCGGGTAAGGATATATCCATGTCAGATGCAGTCGATGTACCGATCGATGACGACGTTATTCGGCTCGGGCAGTTCCTGAAACTGGCCAACCTGATCGACTCCGGCGCCGAAGCCAAGACCGTGATCGCCTCGGGCCTCGTGCGAGTCAACGACGAGGTGGAACTGCGCCGCGGTCGGCAGCTACAGGCGGGCGATATCGTCGTCCTGGCCGGGCACCGGGTCCGGGTGGCGCCGAGTCGGTGAGGATCAGTCCTCGGCGCGCACCACGACGCCGTCGTGGTCGCTGTAGAGGATTTCACCCGGAACGAAGGTGATACCGCCGAATTCGACGGTGACGTCACGTTCGCCGCTTCCGGTCTGCGTGCTCTTGCGCGGGTTGGTGCCCAGGGCCTTGATACCGATTTCGAGGGTCCGCAGGATGGCCGAATCGCGCACCGCGCCGTTGACGATGACCCCTGCCCAGCCGTTGTCGACGCCACGTCCGGCGATGATGTCGCCGACCAGCGCGGTGTGCACACTCGCTCCACCGTCGACGACCAGCACCGCGCCGTCACCCGGTTCGCTCAACGTCTGCTTCACCAGCAGGTTGTCCTGGAAGCAGCGGATGGTGGTGATCCGGCCGGAGAACACCGCCCGGCCGCCGAACTGGATGAACTGGGTATCGCAGCTGCGGATGTCCGGGCCGATCTCGTCGGCGAGATCCGCGGTGGCGGTGCCGATGGCGCTCACGGTCGATTCGCTGGCGTTGGATTCACTCACGGCTGCCAGCTTAAGGGGGCGCGAATCGCGGTTCCGGCAGGCGGGCCGCCGAAGTGAGTTCGGTCGCTATCGGTGCCCGTAATGCAGTTCGTACATGTCACGGTCGTGTTCGGAGATCTTGTTGTGGTCGAGCAGATTCGGATCGAGACCGTGCTGTGCGAGTCGGAAGCGCCGCCACACGTAACTGAGCGACACCGTGAACACGACCAGCGGGAAGATCATCATCACGATCATGCCGATCTTGAGTGGCATGGGGCCCGGAAACAGCAGCACCAGCGCGAAGAACGGGATGATCGGAACCAGGAACCGAACGAGGTAGCGTTCCATGGCCCCGTGGCCGACGAGGTCGTGGACTACCCACTCGTGCAGCTCCCGGGGAAGCTCGCGGCCCAGATCGTAGGCGATCCGCTGCCCTATCGTGGGAGTTCTCATATCTTCAGGCTATGCCTGTGGTGCAGGTCACCGCCAGTGTCGACGGTGCCGTCGGCGGTCGTCTCAGGCGAAGATCGGTCGTCCCGCGATCAGCAGTTCGCGCAGTCGGGCGCCGATGAGCAGTTCGGGGCGATAGTCGGGATCGAGATCGTCCAGCGCCGGTGCGACGAGATGTCCGGTCTGTCTCGGCTCCCCGTTCTGCCGGAGCACCAGCTCGCCGCGGGCGCGGTCCAAGAGCACCGCCGTCGGTGTCGCGACTTTGGCGAACAGGGCGTCGTGGCCCTCTTCGGACTCGACCTGGAGGCCGCCGACCTCGAAGACGCCCCGGGTATCCCCGCCGAACAGCCACTCGTCGACCTCGACGGTGCCGTCGACGACGAGGACCGCGTCGCCGAGGATCAGGCGTCGCGCGCGGAGTGTGCCGCGTACCGCGTAGATGGAGTGGACGTCCACGGCGAGATCGAGGGTGCCGTGCACCGTCAGGCCCGCGCCGAACAGTACGGATTCGGTGTCCTCGAGAGCTTCGCAGCGGGCTTCGACATCGAATTCGTCGTGGACGACCGGCTCCTCGTGCAGATCGACCTCGGCGGTGTAGTCGCTGAACCAGGAGCTGCCGAGTAATTCGTCGGCCCGTGCCGCGGTGATCTTCATCGCGGTGCATGCTGCCATTCGCGTCGGGTGTCCGCAAACGCGCGGGCGATCGGTGCGCGCGGGTCAGGCGCGGCCGTGACGGCGTTCGTAATCGAGCCGATCGGCCTCGCTGCGACGGCGCGCGTCGATATCGGCGAGGGCGGGATCGAGTCCGTGGCCGATCAGCCGATGTCGCCGGTACACGTACATCAACGCCACCGTGAAATAGATCAGCGGAATGTAGAGCAGCGCCATCATCGCCAGCCCCATCCACAGCGGTCCGGGCAGCAGCAGGAACAGGCACAGGACCGGGATGATCGGGAGGAGAATGCGGGTCAGATAGCGGCGGGTGGCGCCGGGGCCGGTCAGATCGGCCAGCACCCACTCCGACTTCGACGCGGGAAGGGTTTTCCCGCAGATGTATCCGACCCGCTGCGCGAATGTGGGGGTGGGTGACTCGGTCATCGTCAGCGCGAATTCCGGTCGCGACCGCGATGGAATTCGGCGATCTGTCGGATCAGATTATCCGTCGTGTGTTTCACGGTGATCTTCACGAACGGTTCGATGGTCTTGCCGAGCGCGCGTCCGGCAAGACCACCGGGCACCCGGTAGTCGACGATGGCGTCGATCGTGCACAGATCGTCGCCTTTCGGGTGGAACAGGAAGGTCGAATCGATCTCGAACCCCTTGATCGACCGGATGCCGATGGCGAAATCCTTCTCCCACCGGTTCACTTCGACGCGGGAACGCAGCGAAGCCGGGCCCAGTTTGATGCGCCCGTCGAAACTCGCGCCGAGCCCTTCGATCTGATCGCCGACCGGGGTGAACGATTCGATCCCGTGCAGGAAGTGCGGCAGATTCCGGTAGTCGTTGACGTACTGGAACGCGGATTCGGCCGACGCCGCGCAGTCCGCGACGATTTTCACTTCGGTCATATCGGCCACTGTAACGGGTTACCGCAGGTCGCCACATGGTCCGATGACGCCGTCCGGCCCCTCAGGCGGTCACGGCGAGCGCGGACGCGAGACCGAATGCGACCGCCATCACCGCCACCTCGATCACGGCTCGCCGCAACGACGCGTCGGCGGTCATGCGATGGTCGGCGGCGCGCCCGACCCAGGAGCGTCGCCACCACCAGCCAAGCGCCAGCAGTGCGAGAAGTACGACCGTCTTGGCGAGCAGGATCCGGCCGTAACCGGTCGACAGCAGCGGGCCGAGTCCGTCCAGGCGCACGAGTCCGTTCACGATTCCGGTCAGCGCCACCGCGGCGATCAACGGCAGCGCGACGGCCGAGTAGCGGGGCAGCACCGTCGCCCACTGACCGCGCGAGCGCACCACCGAGGCCAAGGCGACGAGCAGGCCGAACCAGGCCGCCGCGGCGAGGGCGTGCACGGCCGCGAGCACCGAACCGAAGGACTGCTGCGACATATGCCCGGTGATCGGACGCAATATCAGCGCGACGGCGGCGAATACCAGCACCAGATCGGTCGACGCGGCCTCGCTGCGCCGGTAGATCAGCGCCGAATACCCTGCGGTCGCGCCGGTGCCGAGCAGGATCGCGATACCGACCTGCCCGGCGCTGACCTCGGTCAGGAAGGTGCCGAACTGCTCCGCGCCGAGTCGTCGCAGCGGCACGCCGACGACGTCGGCCGCCTCGAACAGCAGGATCGCGAATTCGGTACCGCACCAGATTCCGGCCAGGACGGCCAGCAGCCGCCACGGTGGCTGGAGTCGTGGGTGCAGTCGGGGCAGCGCCGCCAGCCCGAGCACCGTGGCGCCGACGCAGTCCGCGATCACCCGGATCACGGCCTGGGCGGGCAGGTCACCGACGGTGAGAACCCACGCCAGGCCGACGCCGAGCAGTCCGGCGGGGACGATCAGCAACAGTGATACCGCGTCCCTGCCGCCGGTCGTCCCACTCTTCACCGCTGTCGCGTTCCTATCGCTTCTCGCGTCCGCGTCCGCCGAACAGCGCGAAGGCCAGGCCACCGCCGAACAGCACGACGGCGCCCACGATGAAGACCCACAGCGGGACGCCGCCGTCGTCGCTGTCGGATGTGCCCGCGGCGTCGGCCGCGGCACCGGGCGTGCCGTGACCGGCGGTGCTCAGCGTGAACGTCCTGAAACCGCTGACCGGATGGCCGTCGGCGGAGGTCACCCGGAACGCGACGGTGTATTTGCCCGCGGGGCCGAGTTCGCCGACCTCGACCGAGATGGTTTTCCCGTCGACCACGGGCTCACCCTTGGACCACAGGTTGCCGTCGGGGCCGACCACCGTCATCGTCGGGAAATTCGATTGCAGGGCCTCGTTGAACGTGACACTGGCGCGCGCGGGCGCGGTGTCGACCGTCGCACCGTCATCGGGCACGCTGGCGACGGGCGCCGAATGCGCCGCCGCTGGTCCGGCCGCCAGTCCGCTGCCGAGCAACGCGAGTCCGGTGACGACCATCGCGGCCATCACCCGACCGGCCCGGAACCTCGTGCCGCGCTTCACGACCGACGTCCGCGCAGGACGTTGCCGAGGCCGAGCGCCACGCCGAGCAATCCGAGGGCGAGTCCGATGCCGCCGATCCACCGCGCGGTGTCGTCGGTGTCCTCGGTCGTCGGTTCGGCGCCCGCGGCGTGGTGATCGTCGCCCGCGCTCGCGGTCAGGGTGAGAGCCGGTGCCGGATGTTCGGGTTCGGCGCCGTCGGGTCCGGCCGGTTGATCCCAGCTGACGACCTTGCCGTCGCTGTAGGTCTGCTTCGCGGGGAAGCTGATGGTGTCCTGCTTCGGCAGCGGGCCGAGCGAGACGACGAAGCGCTGGAACTGGCCGGGCGCGACGCCGGGCGCACCGGGATCGGCGGTCCACGTCACGGCGACCGCCTCGGATTTGTCGTTGCGGTCGACCTTGGCGCTCCAGCCGGGAAGGGCTTCGGTGCGTGCGCTTTTCACGTTGGGCAGGGTGACGGTGAGCGCGGTCGTCGCCGCGGTCTCCGATTCGGTGGGGACGCGGAAGGTGACGACCGAGTACCCGCCCTGTGCCGCGCCGGGGGCGTCGGCGGTCACGTGGGCGGCGGCGGTGCCGCCGCCGAGCAGGACGAGTCCGACGACGGCCACCGAGCCGCCGCAGGCACGCAGAACTGAACTACGCATGGTGAAATGCTTTCTCTCCGAGGGGAAGATGGTGCGAGCTAGCGAGCGGGCACCGGCGGCGCGCGTGGTCCGATCGCGCCGTTCGGAGAAGCATGGGACGGTCCGGGGC
>NZ_JAFMPL010000071.1:0-40643 GCF_019038455.1 Nocardia noduli | reverse complement strand
GGATCGCCCCTACGCCGCCGACATCTCGGCCGCGCTCGACGACATCGAAGCAGCCCACCAGGCCGTGCGCCCGCATCTGCGGGTCGTGCACACCGACCAGGAAGGCAAAACCGCATGAGCGCCACCGAGAATCCCACCGGCGGCGCTGTGGGCGATCCGGCCCAGGAGATCGCCGATGTGGTCGAGCTGACCGACGATCTCGCCGGTGCGGTCCGCAAAGCGGTCTCCTCGCAGGTCAGCGAGGCCGCGCAGTTGATCGCCAAGGGCGTGGTCGACAAGGTCCTCACCGACCCGATCGCCGAAGAGATCCGGGCGGCGGCGGTGCGCGACGCGATCGCCGCGATCGATCCGGAGCCCGAGCCCGAAGAAGACCCGGTCGCGAAGCTCAAGTACCGCAACCTGGAGTTGTTCGTCGCCGAGTTCCTCGCGCCCCTGTACCGGCGTGAGGTGATCCGAGAAGGCAGCGAGAACAAGATCCGCTGGTGCCCGATGTGGTGGGACCACGGGGAAGCCGTGGCCCGTCTGAGTGCGTTGTGGCGTTCGTTCGAGCGGATGCGCCAGGGCGACGGGGTCGAAATGTCGGTGTGGTGGATTCACCACGCCGACCCGACGATGTCGGCGCTGATGGATCACGAGAAGGGGCCGTTCCAGTACTGCTCGGTCGCTGACGGGCACAAGCGTCGCTTGAAAGCGCTGCCGGTGACCGAGATCCCCGAAGACCTCAAGTTCCCCGACGGCTACACCGAAGACCACAAACCCGAAGCAGACCCGGCCTCGTTCACGTCCCTGTTCATCCCGACCGCGTCGTTGCAGCCGCGCCGGGTGGTCATACGGGAGTTCCTGTAATGGCCGCGCCGAACAGCCCTGATCAGGGGTCATGGGCACGAGTCACCGCAGCACTGGAACAGGTGGTGGGGTTCGGTCGGCCCGCCGGGACATGGACCAAGTACTGCTGCCCGGTCCACGAGAGCGACGGCGGCCATCACAACCCGTCGCTGTCGGTGAAATACCTGGCCGACGCCAAACGCACCAAGGTGGTGTGCCAGGTGGGTTGCGACGACGAACAGGTTCTCGACGCGATCGGGCTGACGGTGCGCGACCTCTACGACACCCCGATCCAGCGCGGCACCGGCCGCTCCCGACCGGTCCAGCGCCCGAGTGTCCGGCCGGAGTCGCGTTCGGATCGCGCGCTGCGTGCCGCGGGCATCCCCGCGAAGAAGGCCAAACGCAACCTGGGCCAACAGCTCTCGCCGTGGAAACCGACGACCACCTACACCTATGTGCGTGCCGACGGCACGGTCGCCGGTGAAGTGATCCGGAAAGAGGCCGATTTCGAGGGCGGCCGGGACAAGGCGTTTTCCCAGCGTGCCTGGAGCCCGGCGCGCAACGGCTGGGAGCACCACGGTTTCGACAAGATCCCGTTCCAGCTGCCGCAGGTCCGCGAGGCGATCGAGGCCGGGAAAACCATCTACCTGGTCGAGGGGGAGAAGGACGCGATCAACGCCGCGAACGCGGGTCTGGTCGCGACCACCAACGCCGGCGGTGCCTCGGCGTGGACGGCCGAGCACGCCGAACACCTGCACGGCGCGTCGACCGTGGTGATCGTCGCCGATGCCGACGCTCCCGGATATCACCGCGCCGACCGAGTCATGGACACCCTGTCGGGGCTGGTCGGTCGGGTGCGGGTGGTGCAGGCCGCCACCGGAAAGGACCTCACCGACCACCTGGAGGCCGGGCGGGGGGTCGCGGATCTGGTGCCGATCCCGCACCTGGACCCGTACACCCGCGTCTTGGCCTCGGTGCCCACCACGTCTGGCAGGGCCGCGCGCGAACCGGCCCCGCCGGTGGTCACGGCACCACTCGAATTCCCGTCGCCACCACCGGAGTTCTTCGAGCCGGTTCCGCCTGATCCCGGACCGCCGCTCGATTTCGAACCGCCGCCCGAGCCCGAAACCCATTCCGCCGCTCCACCTCCCGAAGGAGAACCCACAATGCCCCGGTCCGAATCCATGCTCGACCACTTCGACACCCCGATGTTCGGCCACTCCGACGAGGTCGACCACATGCACCGCGAGTGGTCGAGCTTCTCCAAACTGCTGATGCAGCAGATGCTGCTGTTGGCCTCCAAGATCGTCGCGCAGCGCCAAGCGGCCCAACAGCGCCGCCAAGAGGTGTCCGAGGCCGAACGCGTCGCCGACGAGCACCGCCTGGCCGCCGAGAAGTCCGCGGTCGAGACCCGACTGCGCAAACTGCGCGAGGCCGACTACGACAACGCCTCCCGCACCGAGCTGGCGTTCGCACTCGCCGACGCGGGGACCTGGGCCGAAGCCAGCGGCGTCGCCGAGTCCGAGAGGGAATACCTCACCGCCCACATCAACCGCCGGTTCGGCCTGGCCATCAACACCGCCAACGGTGAAGTCCACATCGACAAGGACGCGACGCTGGCCGAGCTGATGGCCACCGAGCAGAACCGCGCGAAAGCCACGCGGGCCCGCAAGACCCAGGACCACATGATCGCCCTCGTCGCGGCCGAAGCCGATATCGAGGAGTCGGCCAAGGCGGAGCTGTATGCCGCGATCGAGTCCTGGCGCGCCAACCCGCATCCCGACCAGCTCAAGGAGCTGAACCGGCAACTGAAGGAGAAGAAGGCACCCGAGCAGACCCGCACCCGGATCCGTTTCGCCGCCGCCTATCTCGGCACCCCGGCCGTGATCGGCGACGAGGAATTCGACCCCACCGCGATCTCGGCCGCCCAGGAGCAGAGCAGCCTGTCCACACCGCTGGTGGACCCGGGCGAAGAAGCCAAACCGCGTATCGACCGGCTGCTCGAGACCTACCAGGAGCAGCTGCGCGTCGGCGCGCCCACCAAGCAAGTACTCGAAGACCTGGCGCGTGAGGTCGCGGTACTGACCCCCGACGATCAGGACGCCGCCCGCGCCCGGGGCAAGGCGGTGCGCGCCAATCCGGCCGGGCTGTACCCGCGCATGTGGCCCTCCCACGTCGATCGTGACGAGCTGGGCGAACACATTCACGCCTACGCCAAACTCGCCCCGGCCGCCGAACGCGCCGCCGTGGCCGCCGACGACTTCAGCGACGCCGACGCCACCGAACTGCGCAAGCAGGTCGCCAAGCATCGCACCGCGATCAAGGAAGCCGTCACCAACGGCGAAGGCCTGCACGAGCTGGAAAAGGCACAGATCAAAGCCGTTCTGCGCGATATCGACGCGGGCAAGACCCAGCTGCCCGAGCAGCTGTTCGCCGATGACCGCTCCGTCGCGGTCGTCGACATCGCCCGGTCGCAACGCCTCGCCCACACCACCGGCCGCGCCGGACGCCGTGACCTGGAAAAGATCCTCGAAACCGGCGGCGTCTCCGACGAGGTCCGCGCGCAGGTGACCGATCACCTCGACCGCACCACCGGTTCCGTCGAAGCCGCGCACCGCCAGGGCGCCGAAACCACCGCCAAGTGGGCGCAGCGCTGGGAAGCGGTCGTGATCGCGCGTGCGGCCGACGCCGTCGACTACGACAGCCCGGCCCGTCAGCAGAAGCTCGCCGACAAGCTGCGTGTCGCCGGGCTCGATGAGGACCAGATCGCCGAGCGGGTGGCCGCCAATGCCTCCTTCGCCACCCCGCCCTCGGCCGCGGCCGCGCCGCCCAAGCGCGGCACGCGTACCACCAGCCCCGGCGACGGAATGCGCTACGGCCACAACCGCAACAACGGCAAGGGCCGCGGTAAGGGCGACCCCGACCAGGGCCGCTGAAACACCCATCGAGAAGAGGAAATCCCATGTCCACCACCGAAACCCACTCCGGTCAGGTCGAAGTCGACTCACCCGCCGATCGGCACCACGATCTTGTGCTCTCGATGTCGAGGGGACGCGGGTCGCTGCTCTCGGCGCTGCTCGGTGCCACCGAATCCCTGCCGCCGCGCTTGGAACAGACCATCGACCTCGCCGCCCAGGACGTCACCTTCGCTCTCTACAACGTCGCTGGGGACACCAACATCGACGTCCACCGCGCCGGGTACTGGGCTGCCCGCGCTGACTTGGAAGCTGCGGTCGTCGAGGCCGGGATGAGTGTCTACGCGCTGGGCGTCCTGCGGGTGATGCTCGGCGACCACCTGCGCGAGGCCGAACACATGGCCCACCTCGCGGTCATCGCCTACGCGGCCTGAGCCGACCCGACACCCATCGAAGAGGAAATCCCATGAGTACCACCGAAACCCATCCCGGCGAAGACGTCGTCGAGCAGCACTTCAGCCTCGTGAGTTCGATGACCGCACAGCGCGGGCGGCTGCTCACGCTGCTGGTGGGACCGACCGCCATGTTGGCCCCGCACCACAAGGAGCCGATCGACGAGGCCGCCCGCAAGCTCGACTTCGCCGTCTACGAACTCGCCCACGGGCGCAACGTCGAGGCGAGCCACACCCGGTATCGCGAGTCCCGTGTGGCCCTGGAAGCCGCGGTCACCGAGGCCGGAATGTGCAACTGGTCGCTGAACACCCTGCGGGCGATGCTCACCGACTACCTGCGTGAGGCCGAATTCCTCGCCTCTCTCGCACCTGCGGTTCTCGCGGATTGACCCAGTGACCGCAGGCCACGACGACGAGCAGCCCGACACCTACCAGTGGCGGGCTGCTCCGTCTCACCTGAAAACCCGCCGCCAACTCCGCGCGGCGGGACTCAGTCCCGGCGGGCAGGACGTGGCCGCGCTGATGCTCGGCAAACGTCGCGGCCGCCGAATGATCGCCCATCTCTACGACATCGCCAAGGCGCGCCCCAAGCGCGTGCCGTCGGCGGCCCAGCTCGACGCCATCGCCAAGGCGACCCGTGAGCACCAGGCCCGCGCGGCCGAACGCCACGGCTACCCCCGCACCGACCTCACCGTCGAGGCCGATCCCGGATCCCAATGGGACCGAAACCGACCATCTCGCAACCACTCTCAGGAGAACAACGACATGAGCATCAACGACTTCCAGGACACGACCGGGACCGGTCTGTTCGCGCCGGACAACATGGACCGCCTGCGTGCCGGTGAGCAGCGGATCCGCGCGACGATGGCCAGTATCGCCGAGTCCGAAGCACAGGACGCCGCCAACGAGGCTCGCCGTGCCGAAGACGCTCGCCCGAAAACTGCCGCCGAGCAGCTCGCCGAGATCCAGGCCGAGACCCGCGCCGACCTCGCCGCAGGTCTGATCAGCCCCGAGCAGGCCGCGTGGGTCGACAACATCCAGGTGGAAGACGAACCGGCCACGGCCGCCACCAGCGCTGATGAGGTCGAGGCCGCCAGTATTTCGGCCGAGGTCCGCGCCCTGGCCGAGTCCGGCCGGATCGATGTCGGCCTGGCCGACTACGTCGACGACGTCCTCGCCGGGCGGCCCGCGCCCGAACTGGGCACCGATCCGGGGGAGCGGCTCCAGCAGTGGATCGATCGCCCCGAGGCCGAGCCGGTCGGGCACGGGCAGCGCCTGGCGTACCTGTACGCGCTGGTCGCGGTCAATCAGGCCAGCGACCGCCAGGCCCGCTACGTCGCCGACATGGACGAGGCCGAACGCCACGGCACGGCGGCCGCCGACGCCCACGCCGACCGGATCGAAACCATCCTGGAGCGTGACGAAGCCGCACTCGCCGCGATGCCCGCGAACAACCGCGAGGCCCGGGTCACGGCATTGGCCAACGCTCTGCTGTGGAAGAACGGCTCCCCGGTCGCGGCCGCTCGTGTCGAGGAGATCACCGGCGCCCTGGCGCAGGACTGGGGCGTGATCGTCGATGTCGACGAATTCAGCGTCAGCATCGATGAGACCTTCGACGCGCACACCGCCCAGATCGCGTCCGAGGCTCATGCGCTGCGGGCCCGCGATCTCGCCGCGGTCGAGGTGGTCGCCTCCGCACCGCTGCCCGACAACATCAAGGCCACCGTCGGTGAGGTCATGGCGGCGTGGACAGCGAAAGACGTGAATCCCACCGACCCGCAGAACTACCTCGACGCCGAACCGCACCGGCAAGCGGAGTTGGCGCAAGAGCTGAGCAAGATCCAGATGCCCGAAAACGATCGTGTCACTCTCGAATTCGCCATCGACTACCTGCGCGGCGACCTCAAGGGGATGGACCTGCTCGATACCCCGGTACAGGTCGACCCCGGTGAAGAGGTCCGCGGGCGCGTCCCGAAGCTGCTCGGACACTTCGCCCGCGGCGAAGTCCAGCCCAAACGGATGGCCGAGGAGATCTCGGTGATGACCGAGGCCGATCAGGACGCCGTCCGCGCGGCCGGTCGCGCCATCGCCGCGAAACAGCCGGTCGAGGTCGACATCTGGCCCGGCTACGTCGACCGCGAACACATCAGCGAGGAACTGATGCTGTACGCGATGGACGCGGGCGACCTGCGCGACCTGGCCGACTACATCGTCGATGAAGCGGAATCCTTCGCCGAGGAGGACCCCGACCGGTTGGGTGTCAACGACGACACCCCCGAGAAGATCGAGCGCATGGCCACCCGCCGCGAGCAGCTGCGCGCCGCCGCCGAGACCGGCAAGGGGCTGACCGCGATGGAACGCCACCAGATCACCGCGGTGTTGGCCGATATCGACTGCGGGCGTATCGCTGATGAGAAGGGCCTGCCGGAACTGATGTGGGTCGATGAACGGACCAAATCCGAGGCCGACCTGCTGCGCGGCTCCCGCACCGCTGGGGAACTGTCGACCGCGACCAGAAAGGAAGTCCGGGAACTGATCCAGGCCAGCGGCACCGTCGAGGCCAACAGCCACCCAGGACAGATCGTCGACCACGCGGTATCGCGGATCGGTGACTCGGTTTTCAGTGTCGCCGAGGGCGCGCCTCTCGGCGTCGAGTACGAGCGCAAGGAGTTCGCCGAAAAGCGCGAGTACCTCGGTCGGGCGTTGGACCAGGCCGGAGTGGACCGCGACACCAAACTGAAAGTCCGCGACGTGATCGACGGCCGCGCCCGCGAGGCCGGCCAACTCGGTCGCCCGGCCGCGCAGCGCCGCACCCAGTGGAAGACCCGCACCGACGCGGCCGTTACCCACCGCGAGGACCAGACCGCCCAGCGTCGCGCCGTTACCAACCAGCGTGCGCCGCGCAGCAACGGCCGCAACTGCGCGACCCGCGCCGACCGGGCCGCGCAACCGTCCTCCCCTGCTCCAGCGCGGCATTCGATGCGCCGCACCGGACCGGAGGTCGAGCGATGACCATCGACGAAATCGTCTACGTCTGGATCTGCGCCCGCCTCGACGCCGACGGCGGACCGGTGATCGATCTGTTCCAGTCCGACCCCTGGGAAGGCGACGACGACGGGATGATCGTCGGGCGCACCATCGAATCCTGGTGGGAATCGCTAACCTTCGACGGTGTCACCCCCGCCGACCCGGCTACACCGATCGACATCACCGCCGTCGACGACCTCCTGCGCACCTGCGGATACCAACGGCTCAACGACTGGACCACTCGCCGCGGCCGCTCCGGACAGACTGTCCACTCCGCCGACGGCCAGATCCGGATTGAGGACATCCGGTAACCGAACAGGGAGACCGACTCCCGCGATATCGAACGACCCCTGGGGTGCGCGAACCGCCCAGGGGTCGTTCCATGTCTCGGGAATGTTCACCTCAAGGGCAAGCCCGGGTGATCACGGTCGGATGTAGAGTGCTCCGGTCGGGGCGACAGGGATCCATTACAGGTCAGACGATTTCACGAAGGGATAGACCGATGGCGGCATTTTGGCCGGAGCACGACCCCGAGGGGACGAACGGTCCCGACGAGCGGCGGGGCGAAGAGGTGCTGAAGGCGTTCAACGAGGAGGTCAAGGCAGGCCGGAAAGCCTTCACCGCGCAGGAGGTTTACGCGATCCTCGGCGGCGTGATCGTCGATCTGGAAGCGCGCATGATTCAAATGCAGCGACGCCTGAACGAGATCGACAGCTGAGACTCCGCCACATCCCCTGAAACGACACGGTCGTCGCAACCTCTCGATCGAGAGCGTTACGGCGACCGTTTCGACTGAGGAGTCCTCGTATTCAGATACCCTGCCGCACATGGCATTCAAGCTCTACACCAATGACACCCAAGAGGGTCGCGCCCTGGAGTTCGGCGACGACGCCACGTTCGAGTTCCATGGAGACGTACTCGTGGTCGACAGCCACCTCGGGGTTCGGTACTACTCACCGAACCAGTGGCAGGAACTGCACTTCCAGAACCACCCTGGCGAGCGTCGGCCCAAAGCTCCCAGCGAGCTGTAGACCGACGCTCGTCACCGAATCAGGGTAGTTCTGCGGGGCGCTGATGAGCTGACCGTCGGCGAGACGTTCGGTCGCGATCCACTCAAACACTCTCCGCTGTCGCCTGTTCGGCGGCTTTCACCACGCCGTGAACCACGGCCAGGCTGACTTCGACACCGCGGGCGATCTCGCGCAGCGACTGGCCCTCGGCGCGGCGGGCCAGGATCGCACGGCGTTTGTCGTCATCGACGACGGTCGGACGTCCGCCCTTGCGGCCGCGCCGTGCGGCGGCGTCGAGTCCGTCGCGGGTCTTGCGGACGATGTCGCGGCGCCGGTCCTCGGCCAGGGCGAGCGCCAGGTCCAGGATGAGGCTGCGTTCGGTGTGTTCGCCGGCGGCGATGCCGTGCAGGATCTTCACCGCGACGCCTTGCTGGAACAGATCGTTGAGCACGATCAAGCCTTCGAGGAGGTTGCGGCCGAGGCGGTCGGCTTCCTGGACGGTGAGCATGTCCTCGCCGGGGCGCATGTAGTCCAGGGCGGCGCGTAGGCCGGGTCGGTCTGCGACGCGCAGACTGCCGCTGATCTTCTCCTCGAACACCTTCACGCAGATCGGGTCGAGGTCGTCGTGCTGTCGGTGGGTCTCCTGCTTGCTGGTGCTGACCCGTACGAGACCGACGAGCGCCATTCCACCCTCCCCGATGTTCGGTAAACGTGTTCGTAAACTGTCCTCGACACTACCAGTAAACGAACGGGTTTCCGAACAGGCGGTCCTGGGGAAATACCGCGCCTGGTCGGCGCGGTGTTCGTGTTCGGTAGAGGATCGTTTTCCGAACGTTCTGCTGGTCCTCCGCTCCGAACGTTCTGCCGGTCATCTCCTGAGTGTGATTGGGCGTGATCCAGACTGGTCCAGCGTGAATAAAACACACGGAAACAGTGTTAAGGTTGTTGGGAGCAATGAACCGGCGTTCTCGACTCAGGTCGCGATAGTTGGTCAGGCCCTCGGTGTAGCTACGGCAGCCGGGGGCTGCTTTCGTTTCCGGGGAGTTCAGTCGATCGGCTTCGCGAAGTGGACCTGGTGCTTCACCGCATCGAACAGCGTCTTGGTGTCGTCGGTGTGGGTGATGCTGCGGCGGTAGGCCGAGGACACCAGGTCCGGCAGCCACAGCAGCCGTTCAACTCCTGGCGAGGTCTGCAACAGCTGAGTCGGCTGCGGGATCCGTTTCTCCGAGATCAGCTCTGCGTGGTTGCGCTTGTCCTTCGCGCGGAAGTTGAGCTGGTTGCGCTCCTCGAGCAGGATCAGGTCCACTGGATCCCACGCCCCCGCGCCCCCGGTGACGAGTTCGACGGCCAGACCGCGATAGCAGGCGCGGCGTGCGATCTCGCCGTCGTAGTCGTCGTTCTCGACCGGGACTTGGAAGGCGATGATGCAGGTCTCGGATCCTTCACCGAGAAACTTCAGCATCTCCCGGGTCTTCGCGCGGCCGCTGTCACCGAGCAACTCCTTGGTGGTGTGCCACTTGGGGCTGCCCGCGATTTCGAGCAGCCCGTTGCGCAGTTCGTCTCTTTGATCGGACGCGACGAGTACCGCGGTGAAGATGTAGAAGGTCTCCTTGGGCGCCACCACAGGGTCCGGCACCTGATACGACTCGTCGAGGTAGGCCACCGGTCCACGGGTACGGCCGTAGGCATCCTCGACGATGCGGATTCGCGGGTTGTTCACTGGGTCACCGCCGTGTGAGCGCTGGGCGCGCGCCCGCGCCACTTGTCACATGCAGTCGCTACTCTCACTGGACCTGGGTCCTCTCCGTGCAGTGGATGCCGTAGATGGGCTACCTGGGTGACTATCGACTCCTGCCCTGTTGGAGCAGGGCAGGAGTCGCCACCACCACGGCTGCCGCGCACCCCCTGATACAGAACGCCCGGTGGCCGTAGCCAAAACCCTACGGAAACCCACCGACAAGGCGGAATGCCGACACCGCCGGTGAAATCGCAGGTGAGGGACGTAAATAGGAATCCGTACACCGGATAAATTCGCTCTACCTGCGCGTATGCCGCACCGCACCGAGCACACGCCCGAAAGGGCTCACGCCGTGCGTAGATCCGCGTCTTCGACCACGATCTCCCTGGGAGTCCCCGATCGGCTGTGTTGATGTCGTGCCGGGGTAAAACGTTGGTGCCAACGGCGATATTCAGACCGTGGAGGCCGTCCACCTGCCCCTGGACCCGCACCGAGCAGCTCTTTTCGGCGTAGTAGCCAGCGTTGACGGCGGTGGCGATCTGGCAACTGCTGGTGGCGTTGTTGACCGAGAGCGCGTCATCGCAGGGAAAATGACGAACTTGGGGTAATCCGCGTCCACGACCACTTTCGAGTCGACATGCCCTCGTCGCCGATCGAGCCGTATTGGGTTCGCAAAGATCGTGTACGAGCTTGCGCTCGCAGCGGAGAGGTCGGGCGAGCGGCCTTGGGTGGCTCGACATGCGGGCCTCCTCACGGGATTTCGTGGAGGTGCCCGGCCCAGAGCCAGCGGCTGAAAACGACAACGCCGCCGAGCATGGACAGGGTCCTCCGATTGGACAGGAGTGCCCGGCCCGCGGCCAGCGGCGAAAAACAGTGTGCCGCTGACTACTGGCCGGAATCCCCGAGTCGGGGGAACCCGATCCGCTCGTCTGCGGCTTTCAGGTCGTGAATGTGTTCGAGACCAAGAGTACCGGTAAGCCCGCGCTCGAACGCACTTACGAAACCGGCGTGTCTGGTCGGCGGATGGAGACGGGGCGGTGCAGCCGACACTCCGGTGCACCGCCCCGTGGCTGTCGAACTACTTCGCCGGAGTCGGCGGGTCCTGATCGCCTGCCGCCGCGAAGAATCGCAGCACCGCGACCAGCACCGTCAGCGCGGCCTCCCAGTTGATCAGCAGGCCCGCCGCCACCGCCAGCGAGACAGCCAGCGACAGGGCCGTCAGCGGATGGACACGCGGTTCTTCCGGCGGATTCGGCGAGGGGGGCTGGTCGATTTCCCCTGGTGGCGCTACGGTCACAGTGGCTCCCTGTTTTTGAAATTCACAAACGGACGGGGTTCTTGCCACGCTGCCCTCGCCTGCTCGAACAGGCGGGGGCAGCATCGCGTGGCCCTGCCAGCTTTACCCATAAACCCGCGAAAGTCTATGTGCCACGGCAAATTCGAGAGTTGCTAGCGAATAACTGGCTAACTGCCATGTTCACACCTGGGCATGATTGCCATAGCTAAATACAGCAGGGCCAGGAAGTGAGATATGCAGTAATTACTGCATATCTGGCGGGATCTCGCTCATGTCCACATCAAGACTGCGAGTCCGATGTCGTCCAGATTCGGGGGACTTTTGCACCGAAAAATTTGCCAGGGCAACATGCCAGCCGCCGCCCTTGAGCGTGGCCGAGGGCCGTAGCATCTGCGCGATGGCGACCTACATAAACCTGGGGGGTTCGAGTGGGTATCTCAACGCGGGGGCGGTGGTCCATCTCAGCCTCGAAGCACCGCACAACAAGGTGAAGTTGCGGACAGCGGCCGGATCCTTCGAGTTCTATCCGTCAGCGGTCGGTGATCGGCCCGGTGAGGACATCCTGGACGATCTGCTGGCCGTTCTCGGGACACCCGAAACACAGCCCCAGACGCGGATGATCACTCTCATCGACGGCAAAGTCGACGTCCGCTACCTCCGTTTCTGAACGCAGCGGACTCGCCTCCTGTGCCTGGCCGGTTCAGGGGGCGGTCATGCGTTGCAGGTGACGCCGGGTCTCCTGGGTGTCGCCGAGTGCGCGGTGGCCACCGCCGTTGGGCAGCCACCGCGGTGAGCGGGCGTGATTGGCTCTGGGGACCATGACGTCGGCCCAGTGCGCGGCGTCGGCGAGGCGGGTGCGGCGGATCCCGGCACGTTCGCAGTCGGCGACGACGACGGCCTGGTCGTAGTCGGCCTTGTACGCCAGCACGATTCGATCCTTGGTCACCCGCAGCAGCTTCGGGTAGACGGTCTTCCAGTTCGGTACGCCCTCGGCGGTGACCTCGTCGTCGCTGATGCCGTGTACGGCCTGCGCGTCGGGAGTGATCGGGGTGCCGGGGTTCACCAGGGTGTCGAGCAGGGTGCGCCCGGTGCAGGCATCGATGACCGCGATCTCGCAGACCGCCCCGTACAGATCGGTGGTCTCGGTATCGAGGATGACCGCGGTGTTCGGTGCGAGCATGGCGCGCGCGAAGCGGATCGCGGCGCCGGCGTCGGAGTGCAGCGCGATGTCGCGGCGGTAGGCGCGCAGCCCGGGATGGGCCTCGATCGCGGCCGCGACATCATCTTTGGTAGGGCCGCCGTCTATGCGTTCCCAGTCGATCTCCCACCGGTCCGGGCCCGCGACCCACCACCCCCACATCTCGATGCCATGCTGCGCACCGAACCGTGCGAGGAACGCGCGGATCACCTTCGCGCGGCTGGCCTTCCGCCCGCCGACCAAGTTCAACAGGGGCGATTTCGTGCCCTTCGGTGTGGCGCGCAGCGCCTCGAAGTCGACATCGGGGGTATCGAGCAGGGCCTCGACATCGCCGGTGCGGTACAGCGGAACCTCCACGGTCCGGTATCGGCCGACCTGTTTGCTGTGGTGGCGGGCCGGTTTCACCCAGCCGTGTTCGACCATGATGTCGAAGTGGCGACGCTCGACGTCGAGGATCTCGGTCGCGGCGTGATCGGCGGTGACGACCCGGTCGCCGCGCACCTGCTCGGCAAGGTCGACATCGGCGGCCAGGGCGTCGATATCGGTGCGCCGGTAGCGCCCGAACCGGCCGGTCACCAGCTCGCGTGCGGTGGCCACCCGCTTCAACTCGTCCCATTTCCAGCCCAACCGGGCTGCGGCTTCGTCGCCGGTGACCGAGGACGCGGTCCATTCGGTGCGGTCGGCGATCACGGCGTCGACGAGTTCGGCGGCCAGCGCGTCCACGGCGGCGGGGGCGTAGAGGTCGTAGGTGGTGCCGCGTTTGGTGAAGGTGTCGGCGACCTCGAGGTGTCCGGCCTGCGCGAGCGCGGTGATGTCGCTCGGCTCCACCGGCAGGCTCAGGCGCTCGGCGAGCCGGTCCGCGCACCGGGTCGCCCCGATCGGACGCCCGGTGCCGAACCGCGCCACGATCGCGGGCACCAGGGCACGGATCTGCTCGACCTGCGCGGGAGTCCACCCCGCCGCGTGCTCGCACTTCGGCAGCATCCCGGCCGAGACCGCGTGCTCGAACTGCCACATCGGCAGGTCGATCTCCGACGCCAATACCTGGGGACCGAGGTGTGTGCGGTCGCTGATCGTCATGGCGGACTCCCCTTCTGAGTTCATGGGTGTGAGCGTGTGACTCACCGGCATCATCTCAGGACCATACGACAAGTCGACGCACCGTGAACAGGTTGCGACACAACATGTTTCCGCTGATCAGAGTGCACTGTTCTGTTAAAGTATCCATATGGATACTGACTCTGGAGCCGGTCCGGAGACCCCGGAATCCGCCGACGCGGACGGCGGCGAGGACCCGGATTCGGGAACGGCGGCCGATTCGGACGAGGGCGGGCCCGCGCGGCATTACTCCACCGGCAAACTCACCCGTGCCCAAGCGCGGATCGTCGATTCGTGGCGGGGGGAACTGGCGCGCTCGCGGCCGCGGGCGTCGGCGTCGGACTGCATCGCGGCGGCGGTCATCGATCTGCTCGACCGCGCCGAACCTGACCATCTCGCGCTGATCCGCTACGCCGACCGCGTCCGCGAACGCCTGGCCGCCGAACGCGCCCAGGCGTTCCCGTCCGCCTCGGTGGTCTCGTTCTATCTGCCCGCCGACTACGCCGCGCGCCTGGACACCCTGCTCGACGACGCCCAGACCCACCACGCCGATCTGCTCGACCGGGCTCGCGAGCAGGTGAACGCCGAACTCCCCGACCGCAAAGACCGCGTCGCGCGCGCGATGCGGATGATGTCGACCGTGGCCGCCATGAACATCCCCTTCAAGGTCTACAAACTCCCCGCGGGCACCCTGGCCCGTCTCGCCATCGAACGTTGGTCGCGCCGGTCCCCGACCACGGTGGTCAACTCCGCTGTCGGACACAGCGAATACCACCATGAGCAGCTGCACCGCACCCGCCGCGACCTGGGCGTCGGCCAGTCCCACTACTGACGACACCCCGGCCGATTGAAAGTATCCATATGGATACTTTCATTCATTCGAGTGTGAGAACGGCCGTTTCGAACCGCCCGGGGGCCGGTAGTCTCGGCGGCGTGAGCACGCCCGAGATCGAGCAGGCAACGACCTTCACCGCCATCATCGGCACCACGCCGGTCGTGATCGTGCTGCCGCGTATGCGCGCGGTCCAGATCGCCGAATCCGGCGCGCTGGTCACCGCAGACGCCTGGACCACCGCACTCCTCAAGCACAGCGCGCAGCCGATGCGCGACACCGATTTCGTCGGCGACCCGGCGCCGGGCTGGACAGCCACCATCGGCCCGCGCGTGACCACGGTGCGGATCACCGGCCCGGCCGGACTCGGCGAAATCTACTCCGGCGAATTACAAGCCGATCCGACATGGCGGGAGCGGGTCGCGGGTCTGCACCACATCGGCGCGGGCCTGGTCGTCGTCAGCGGCACCGCCGCTCAGCTGACCCCGGACGCGGCGCTGGAGATGATGGAAGCCGAACGCGCCGTGTGGGTCCGCGCCGATCTGAGGTTCGCCGGCTGAGCCACCACCGCCCGCGTGTGGTCAGGGTCCGCCTAGGGTGTGCGAATGCAGATCAGCCTCCCACTGCTCCTGACCGGCACGGTCTCCCTGGGCGAACTCGAACAGTTCGTCAAGATGGCACGCGACCTCGGTGCCGTGGCCGAAACCCAAATCGAGGTGCAGGCTAACGAGCAATATCCCGAGATCCTCGAAGGTCTGTACCTCGATAGTGCCTCGTTGAACACCTCTGTCGACACGTCTGTTGACGACCACCCGGGGCCATCATGGAGAACCGCTCCGGCGTGACCCTCCTTGCTACACACTGCCCCGACCTCGTGTCCTCTCCCTGACAATCCTGTCCCCTAGACTCCTCCGATTCCGCTAGAAACCGTTTGCTGTCCTGCCCCGTCCCTGGTTTTGAAGACCACCCTCGCTCATTTCTCGCAGAGGGAGGGTGGTCTTCAAAATTCGGAGCCCGCGACGAAAAGGGACGGGGCAGGACAGCGAACCGCACGTCAGTGCGCGTTTCCAGGAGTGGATCAGCCCCGCGACTACCCCCCGGATCAGTCCCCGGACCAGGGGGTAGACACAACCCCTGAGCTAATCCAGGGGCTGGTCCAGGACGTAATCCACCCCCGCTAGTGAGCACGCCGGACGGTTGCCTGTCCGCCACGCTCTCCCCCACCGGGAGCGCTTACCTCTGGAGACCAACCGCCTCATTTTCGGGTCGAAAACCGGACATAGCGCAGGTCAGATCAGAATTATCAGCGCGATCCACATGGTCAGGACCAGCGGGATCCACCACCAGCGGAACCGGAATCGTTTGACGGCGGGTGCGGGCCACAGGCCGTCTTCGACCATTTTCTTCTCGATTTGGCGGGTTCGATATTTGGCGTCGCTGAGGGCCATGAGCGACGAGCCCAGCGACGCGGCGCCCGCGGAGGGGCAGTACGGGGTGTAATGCCAGCCGAAAGAGCAGCTGGTGCAGATGTATCGGTCCTGCTGAGGTAGCACCACGATGTTCCCCTCCCCACGGGTCCGGCATTGTCACCGGTCGGAGATGAGCGTATCGACAGGCAGTGACCACCGGACGGGAGAACGCCCGGGAAATACGATGAGAGCGCCCCACGAGCCAGCTAGAGACTGGCTCGTGGGGCGCTCTCGTGGTGCGGCGTGGTTACTGCTGCTGGTCGGAAGTGGTTTCGAGGTAACGCCATTGGATGCGGGTCACCAGCGAATCCGGTGAGCAGCCGGTGTGAGTGCGGCAGAAGAACTCGACGAACTCGGCCGGGGTCATGTCCGGGAATCCCTCCAGGTGCACCTCGTCTTCGGTGATGAGGTCCAGGCGCTCGCGCCGCACGTCGAGGATCTCGACGTCGACGATCTTCACGAGCGGCTCACCGCGGCGGCGTCCCATGACCTTGCGGCACAACGTCAACCGCGTCCCCGGCTGGAGGAACAGCCAACCCATTCGGCGGGTGACCGTCTTTCGGCGCTCGCGCACCGCGTCTTCGGTCAGCGAGACCGACATCAACCGCGTCACGATTCCTCCTGCCCGGGTACGTGTGTCGGGTCGGCGCATTCGCGTAGCACCCAGCCGCACAGGTAGGAGCCGAGTAGAAGCGCGGGGTCGATGGGATGGTCGCGGTCGACGAGGAAAGACCACGTCCCGTTGGCGGCGGCGACGTGCACGATCCGCCCGCGGTGGTCCTTACTCACCGAATAGGGTGCGGTGCTGTCCTCGGTGTACTCGGGAAGCGCAGACAGCCACCGGTCGGTGCAGACCGCTACCGGTTCGACCGAGGTGACCTGGTCAGGGTCGGTGTTCGACCACAGGACCGCCCCGCCCGGCATCCGCGCGGCCGCCGAGACTGCGGCAGCGGCACCGTCGATGTTGGAGAACAGATCACCGCGCCGCTCGCGCAACCAGGCCTGCATCAGGTTTTCCGCGCCGCTCGCGTCGGGCTCGTCGCGGCGTTCCTGGAGTACACCGATTGCGGTGCTGCGCGCCACTTCGGTGGGGTGGTCCAGGACCGCGTTCCACCCGTTTTCCTGGAGGCCTCGGTGGTCGTCGATGTGGACCACGTAGGGCAGTGGTTCGGCGCTCCAGTCGGTCCGCACGTCGTGACGTATCGCGAACAGCGAGGCATCGGCGGGGATCTCGGAGAGTTCGCGGCGGCGCCGTTCGTGGACATCGACGCATATCGGGTGCTCGCAGAGCAGGTGCGCGAGTTGGTCCAGCGCCACCAGAGTCCAGCCGTGTGCGGTGAAGACGCCTATCAGCAGCCGTGTCGGGTCGGCGGGATGGGTGAAAGCGGGGACAGGGCTGATCCAGTCCACCGGCATATCGAGCAGGGTCGAGTTGTGCCAGTAACGACCGGTCGCGAGGACAGTGAGGGTGATGAACTCCTCTTCCATCAGGTGGTCGAGCAGTTCACGGTGAGCGGCGGTGATTTCAACGGTCATCGGGGGTGATCCTCTCGGGTGGGTTCTTCGGTGTGGTCATTTGCCCGGCCTGGGCGATGTCGCGGTGCTGCGCGGGTACTGGCTCCAGATCTGCCCGTCGAGTTCGCGGCCCGCCGACTTCGGGGTGCGCCCGCCCCACTGTTTGAAGAAGAACGCCGTCCCGGCGTCGACGCACTGGTCCCGCAGATCCCGGACCCAGTCCGGGTGGATCGGGCGCGCGTTCGGCCCGGACTCGCCACCGACGATCACCCAGTCGATCTCCGGCGCCGGTCGCCATTCGGCGCACTCGCCCCCGCAGGCGCATTCGTTGCGGTCCCCGTCGTCGGGATGACGGCATGAGCAACCATCGGCGCAGCGGCGGGTGAACAGAAATCGGTCCAGGTCGACGGGACCGAGGAGCGGTTCCAGCGACAGGAACCGCACCGCGACACCCGGTGTCGAGGTCAGCTCGGTGATGCGTCCGGTGACCGCACCGTTCTCCACGCTCGTGCCCAACCACAGGTTCGGTGGGAAGGTGATTCGGCCGCGTTCGGCCAGCAGCCGCGCCCGGTCCGGTCGTTTCGTGAGCAGCTGGTAGGTGTGCTGCGGGGTTTCGGCGATCACCTCCAGCACGGACTGGACGAAGTCCACACTGACCCGGGCATGGAACAAATCCGACATTGAGTTCACGAAGACCATGCGCGGGGTGCGCCAGCGGCGCGGGATATCGAGCGCGTCGGGGTGTTCGGTGACGCCGAACCCGGGGCCGGAAGTGGTCGGGTGGCCGTCGCGCTGGTACTTGGCCGAGCCCATCGCCTTGAGCCGCTTCGCCATCGCGAGGGCATAGCAGTTGTCGCACCCGGGGCTGATGCGGTCGCACCCGGTGACCGGGTTCCAGGTGACGTCGGTCCATTCGATCGTGGTCATGCCGCCACTGTCCTTTCGATATCTGTACCGGTGATGGCTTCGACGAGTGCGCAGCCGATGACTTCGGCGGCGGCGGGGGTGACGGCGTTGCCGTAACCGCGGGCTTGGGTGCGTTTGTCCCCGACGGCGCGGAAGTTCGCCGGGAACGCCATCCCGGCGCGGATTTCGGTGGCCTCCAACATGCGGAAGGTGCACTGCCCCAGCAGTTGGGCGGGGTCGATCCCGAGGAGCCCGAATCGGTCGCGGGTGGTCAGGGTGCCCATCGGCTCACTGATCGGGTGCGCGCGACCGGTGCGGTAGTAGGGCACCAGCAGCTGGCGAGTGTGTTCGGATCCCGGCGGCTGCACCAGCCCGTGATGGAACCCCGACGCGGCGAAGGTGGCCAGAGGTTCGGTCAGCGACCGCGCGGATTTCTTGGAGCCGCCGCCGCGCAGTTCGGCGATGAACGGCGGGATGGCCACGGCCAGTTCTCGGCGTGTGGTCTGGGTCGGCAACGGCATCCCCGCGCTGGAGACCGCGGTCGGTGCCGCGCGCCCGCTGGTCTGCACCACCAGCGGTGGCAGCACCAGCGCGTCGGATTCGCGGGTGGTCCGGGCGGGCATCGGTTCACCGAGGCTGGTCGGTTCGGTGCGCCAGGTGCCCCCGGCCGGGCTCAGCATCGGGGAGCCGCCGAACTTGGCCAGCCCGATCCGGATCCGCTCCAACGTGTTCTCGGCCAGGGGTTCGGACCGGTCGGCGATCTTCGCTCCGGGCGGCAGGTTCCAGTCGATCGCGACGGCGGCGGGGGTGGTGATCGGGTCGACGATCGCGGCCCGGCACGCCTTGGACGGGCACCGGTAGACGTACTGGCCGTGGCGGATCCCGTAGCGGCCCATGTCGGCGCCGGGCTTCTTCCAGGACTGGATCGCGTCGACGGTCTGCTCGCAGGACCCGCACCACGCTTTCGGGCGCAGCCACTTGTCCCAATCCGGTGTGCGGCCCAACGCTTTGAGCCAGTACGCCACATACAGCCGGTCTCGCGATTGCGGCACCGGCAGGCAGGCCCGGGGCAGTACGTGTCCGGAGTTCAACGCGATCACTCGGACGTCGTAGCCGCCCGGCGCGGCGTCCTGGATGGCCTTGATCCAGCGTTTCCAGTCGTCCCAGCGTCGGCACTGGATCACGTTCTCCATCGCACCGGCCAGCACCGGTGTCCCCCGCGCGGCCATCGCGCGCAGGTACCGCGGGATCTGTTCGATCAGCGCCCGCGAGCGCGAGGCCGCCGGATCCTCGACCCGGCCCAGTTCCTCATCGAACATCGAGTACTGGTTGGACTGGTCGAAGTAGCGTTTGACGCCCTTGGCGTCGGTCCACTCCGGGCACGCCGGGCTCGCCCAGAACATTTCGGTGTAGGGCAGCGTGGCCAGGTCGATGTCCTCGACATCGCCGGGCGGAAGATGCTCGGTGCCCGGGAAATTCAGGCTGTGGACCTGCACGCATACCGGGTTGTGATTGGCCGCCAGACGGCCCGACACCCCCGGTACCTGCTCCCAGCCCAGCTGGTCACCACCCCATCCGGCGAAGTACACCGTCGACCGCAGGCTCATCGCGCGCCCGCCGGATCCAAGCCCGCGCGAGCGGTGCGGGGTGGTGTGAGAAGTGGTGGGGCGTTGACGACGGTCATGGCGACTCCAAAAGGACGAACAAACCGAATGAGACTGATGGTCGCAACCGTAGTTTGCAACCATCATTTACGGTAAGCATCCACCCGGATTATGTCAACAGTGGTCGCACCCACTGGTACCGTGTGTGGTCATGAGCGAGGAACAGCCCGACCGCGAGGAACGGATCCGCCGAATCGAGCAGGCCCGCCAGCACTACGACGTCGCGACAGCGGCCTACGCCGAGGCGCGCAAAGAGCTGATCACCGAGATCCGTGGCGGATTGACCGAGGGCATCGGACCCAGCGCGCTGGCACGGCATTCCGGGTTCACCCGCGAATACGTCGGACGCATCCGCGACGGCAAGGTCAGCGACAACCCCGTCAGCTCGCAGCAGTAGTCCCGGCACGTTCGGGTGCGCGGGCACCCCCGAGTCGCCGCGAGGCGGCACGCGAATTCAGGCGCGACAGGTGGGGTGGGGGAACCCCACCTCACCTCCTGCCTGAAACTCCTTCACACATCCCACCTTCCCTCTCCACGCCCTTTTCCTCTTCTCACCGCCCTCTTCTTCACCCTCACCTCCCCCTCTCCCACCCTCTCTCAAACACCCTCTACCTCACCTTTTCCTCGCATCTTTTCTACAGCCGTTCACACCTCTTACACCCAGGTCACAGCACGATCACGGAAAAGTACTGCGGGGTATGCTTGTTGGGGTGATGTCACTGGCGAAGATCGCGAGTGGCGACGGATACGAGTACTACCTGCGCAATATCGCCACTCACGACGCGAACGAGCGCGGACCGCAGAAGTTGGCCGACTACTACAGCGAGCGTGGCGAGTCCCCGGGCCGCTGGTGGGGTGCGGGTCTGGCCGACCTCGATATCCACGACGACGATGACAATCTGCTGTCCTCGATCACCGCAGGTGATCAGGTCACCGAGTCTCAAATGTGGGCGCTCTACGGCCGGGGACTGCACCCCAACGCCGAAGCGTTGATCGCCGAGAAGGTCGCCGCCAACCGCGCGGAAGGGTGTTCGGCGCGGGTCGCGCGCGCGGACGCGATCCGCCAGGTCGCCCGGATCGGTGCCCCGTTCATCCGGCCCTCGGTGCAGGAGTACTCCTACCGCGCGGAATGCCGTCGCGCCTACCGCGACTGGAACATCGGCCACAATCGGGTGCCGGACGCGCCGATCCCCGATACCGATCGTGAGTACATCGCCACCGAGGTCGCGCAGCGGATGTTCTTCGACGAGCACGGCTACGACCCCCGCAACTCCGAGGAACTGTCGTCGTGGGTGGCCAAGGCCGCGCGGCCGACCGCCAAACGCAACGCCGCCTACGATTTGACGTTCTCCCCGGTCAAGAGTGTTTCCGCGTTGTGGGCGCTCTCGCAGCGCGATCTCTCCGACCATGTCGAGGCGTGTCACCACGCCGCCCTGGACGACGCGCTCGTCTTCTTGCAGCAGAACATCGCCTACACCCGCATCGGTGCCGGTGGGGTCGCCCAGGTCGAGGTCGGCGGGTTGATCGCGACCATCTTCGACCACCGCGATTCCCGCGCCGGTGACCCGGATCTACACACCCACGTGGTGATCTCGGCAAAAGTCCGCCGCCGCGACGGGCAGTGGGGCGCGCTGGATTCGAACATGCTCTACCAGCACGCGGTCACCGCGTCGGAGATCTACAACTCCCGCCTCGAGCATCACCTCGAAACCAGGCTCGGCACCATCGCTTTCGTCGAACGCGCGCAGACCGGCGTCGACCCGAAACGCCCGATCCGGGAGTTGGCCGGCTTCGACGAGCGCCTGGCCGCGGTGTGGTCGACGCGTGGGGAGGCCATCAGCGAGAAGATCGCCGCCATGGCAGCCGACTTCCAAGCCCGCCACGGCCGCGAACCCTCCCCGAAAGACCGGTGGCGGATGTCGGAGGAAGCGACCCTGTCGACCCGAGGCGGCAAACATCACGCCAGGTCACGGGCCGAACAGCGCCAGGACTGGGCCGCTGAGGCCCGCCGCACACTCGGCGGCGCGGCCGCGGTCGACGCCATGGTCGCAACGATGACCAACCAGGCCGCCGTCGAGCGTGCACCACGCGATCCCGACCTGGCCGAGGCCGCGGCCGACGTGGTCGACAGGGTTTCCCAAGAGCGGGCGACGTGGCGGATCAACCACATCCGCGCCGAAGCCGTGCGCCGACTACGCGGCCACGTCGAGGACGCCGCCTTCGCTACCGCGCTGGAGCAGGTCGTGGCCTACGCGGTCGGTGACGGACTCTCGATCCCGCGTCGCCTGGTCGATCCCGCGCCGATGGCGATCGGTTTGACCCGCTCGGACGGGACCAGCGTCTACACCCGCGCCGATTCCACCAAGTACACCTCCCCTCAGATCGTCGCCGCCGAGGCCCGGCTGCTCGCGGCCGCCCAGCTCGACGGCGCCCGCGTGATCCCGGCGTCGGTGGTCGAGCTGGCCGAGATCGAGTACGCCGCCAACGGCCACGAACTCAACCCCGGCCAGCGCGCCCTCGTGCACGCCTGCGCTACCTCCGAACGGCGGTTCCTGTGTGCGGTCGCTCCGGCCGGAACCGGGAAGACCACCGCCGCGACGGTGCTGGGCAATGCCTGGACCGGCCACCGTGGCAACGTGATCGGGATCGCCCCGACCGCGGCGGCGGCCGCGATCCTGTCCGCCGAGACCGGGATCCCCGCCTACACCGTCGACCTGCTGCTGCGCCTCGCCGAGCACGAGCCCGATTCCCTGCCCGTCATCGACGCCAACACCCTGATCATCCTGGACGAGGCCGCCAAGACCTCCACCCTGAAACTCGATGCGCTGGTGCGGTTCCTGATGGGCCGCGAGGCCACGATCCGCGCGATCGGCGACGACAAACAGCTGTCCTCGGTCGAGGCGGGCGGCATCATCCGCGACATCGTCGAAACCACACCCTCCCCGACCTTGACGAAGGTGATGCGCTTCGCCGACCACGGCGAAGCCGCCGCCAGCCTCGCCCTACGCGAAGGTGACCCGGCCGGGCTCGCCTACTACTTCGACCACCACCGCGTCCACGTCGGCACCCTCGAAGAGAACGTTCACGCGGCGTTCCGGGCCTGGCGCGTCGACCACTCCCAGGGCCGCGACACCGCGATGCTCGCCCCCACCCGCGCCCTGGTCGCCGAACTCAACGCCCTGGCCCGCGCCGAACGCCTACACCAGGCCGAACGACGCTTCGAATACCTCGGCGCCGAAACCCCGCTCGCGGATGGGCACTCGGCCTCGGCCGGGGACATCATCACCACCCGCCGCAACCATCGCCGCCTGCGGATCTCCGATACCGACTACGTCCGCAACGGCTACCGGTGGGAAGTCCGCGTCGTGCACGACGACGGCCGCATCACCGCCACCCACCTCGGATCCGGACGCCGCGTGATCCTGCCCGCCGACTACGTCCGCGAACACGTCGGGCTCGGCTACGCCACCACCATCGATTCGGCGCAAGGAATGACGGTGGATCGCTGCCACGGGGTGCTCACCGGCCGCGAGTCCCGCGCCCAGCTGTATGTGATGCTCACCCGCGGCCGGACCGGAAACCATCTCTACCTCGGCACGACGAGCACCGACGAGCAGCCCGCCCACGCCTACGACGCCGTGCACCCGCCGACCGCCCTGGACATCCTCACCGGTGTCCTCGCACGCGAAGGCACCCAGATCTCGGCGACCACCCAGGCCCGCGACGACGCCGACCCACATCAACGCCTCGCCGGTGAGGTCAACGCCTACCAACACGCCCTCGACCACATCGCCGAAACCCGCCTCAGCCCCGAACGCGCCGCCGAGATCGCCACGCACGCCGAACAACTCGCACCCGGTGTCACCGACGCCGAAGCATGGCCGGTCCTGCGCGCGCACCTGGCACTGATCGAACTGTCCGGAAAAGATCCGCTCCAGGCGCTCACCGACGCCGCCGCCGCGCGCAGTCTCGCCACCGCCGCCGACCCCGCCGCGGTACTGGACTGGCGACTCGACCCCACCGGTCACCACTCCCAAGGAAAAACCTCCGGACCGCTGCGCTGGCTGCCAGAGATCCCGGCCGCGCTGAACCCCGGCGAGCAGGACCACCACCACCTCGCGGTACGCGCGAAACAGATCACCACCATGGCCGAACAGATCGCCACCCAGGCCCGGACCACCACCGGCGACGCGGTCCCGTTGTGGGCGCGACGCCTACGCGAAGCAGATCCCGCCCTGACCGCCGAACTCGCGGTATGGCGTGCCGCGCACACGATCCCCGATCTCGACCGCCGCCCCACCGGCCCCGCGCAGTACGCGGCCGCCGACCGACACGAACAGCAACGCCTGGACCAGGCCGTCGCCAAACGCGTCGGTGACCTCGACACCCACACCCGCCGCTGGCGACCAGTCGTCGATGGCATCGATGAACGAATCGGCACCGACCCGTACTGGCCGAGTCTGGCCGCGGAGTTCTCCCGCGCGGCCGCCGCCGGCGTCAACATCCCCGACGCCGTGCTCGCCGCGCACGCCGATCGGCAACTACCCGCCGAGCAGCCCGCCGCCGCGATGCGCTGGCGCATGGCCCACACCCTCGACACCGAACGCGACACCGAATTCGTCGGCCGGATCGGTGAATACCGGCGCGACGCCCTACGCGGGATGCCCAACTCGATTCTGCAAGCCGAGATCCAGCAGCGACACCAAGCCCGCCGCCCGACCATGTTCGACGCCGCCGAAGAGTTCGGCCTGACCATCGGGCACAACCCGGTCGAGCAGGCCCGAGAAAAACTCGCTCAGGAACAGCAGCGACAGCAACGACTCGACCAACAGGTCATCGCCATCCACGCCGCCCGCACAGCCGCAGACGAGGCCAAACAGGCCCAAATGCGCTACCACGAGGCCGCCAAGGCCCGCGACCAGGCGCAGACCGCACTCCTGCGCACCGCCCGCTGGCGCCCCGCCCACCGCGCTCGCCAAGCCGTGCTCGACCAAGCACAGACAGCTGCCGACGCGGCCCGCAAAGAACTCGACGCCGCCCGAAAGATCGCCGACCGCGCCGCCGCCAAGACCGGCAACAGCAGCGGATGGTGGCATCGCGTCCTGAATGAAGCCGCCGACCACGAAACCCGTACTCGGCTCCTACAGGACGCCACCGACGAGATCGACACCGCGCAGGTCAAGCTCGACCGGATCACCGCGAAATACGCACGCCACGAAGCCCACTACCAACAAGCCGCCGACGAACGCACCCGCCGCAAGGAACTCCCACCCGAGCAGCGAGCACGCGAAGACCAAACCCGCCTCGAGATCTGGGCACAAGACCACCCCCTGCCATCCCAGCAAGAAATCCAACGCCGAGAACAACGCGAAGCCCAACGCGCCGAGGCACGGGAACGCACCAAACAGATGTTCCGCTCAGCCCCACGCGACCACGGCCCCAGCCGCGGCACCGGTCACGGACTGGGGTAGCAGACCATAGCCCCCCGATCCAGCCGCCCGGTGATTGCAGGCTGCGCGCCCTCTCGACCCCCAGAGCCGGAACCGGATCGGCTTCGAGCCTCCACCAAGCGTTGAGGTCGGGGAGCAAACCCCTCCCCGACCCCAACATTTCAGCTTCCCACGACCCGCGATTCGCCGCGTCGGCTATCAGCAGTGAGCCCTACTTCTTCACCGGCTCCAAACGCCACCGCTGCCGTGGGTCACCGGCGCGTCGGGGGTCCACTATGACGCCAACAACGTCGGAGACGCGATCGAACTCATCGCCGAGTGGTGGCGGAAATAGGCTGCCGCGCCCTCCCCCAGTGGGGAGGGCTTGCCACACAACCCCCGGGTGCGGTCAGCGTTCGAAACCGGTCCCGCGATCGGGCCGCTTGCCAGGCGGGGGCATGAACTTCTCCCAGTCCTGCGCGGTCTCCCGGACGCGGTCGACAGCCTCGGTCGCGTCATCGATGTCGTCCTGTCCGTGTGGTGCAGTCGGATCCGGCTGGTACTTGCCCAATCTGGTGTACAGCTCGCTCTGCTCTGCGGCGGCCTTGGCCGCCCACCGCCGCAACGGCGACACCGGCTCCTGCGGCCCCTCGGCCTCCGATGTCGAGGCTTCGGCGACCACTGGTTCGGTCCGTTCGGACCCGGCAGATTCGGCCGGGGCGATGATGTGGCCGAACTCGTCGATCTCCGGAGCACCGGGGCGATCCTGCAACGCGATGCGGCGGTGTCCCCATTGCCCGGCAACGGTTTCGATCTTCTCGACCTGGCGTACCTGGTCCGCCGGTCGTTCGGTGACGACCTTCGCGCGGGCGTGGGCCGCCCATCCCGGTGACCCGACCGCGGTCACGTACTCCCGGCTCGGGTCGACACCGGCGGCGCGGAGATGGATCTCGGTCAGCGCTTGGCGCGCCTGGCTGGCCATCGCGGCGGCCGCGTTCGCGCGTTCGGTCGCCGAGAGCATGTCCATGACCGTGAGCAGGCAATCGATCATCGCCTCGATCAACGCGATATCGCCCGCGGTCTTCGACATCGTCGACCGCAACATCCGCGACACCGCCCGCATCCCCGCCTTGTGCGGCGAGCGCGGATCACGTTGATGCGCCGGAGTCTGCGCGGCACGAGCGAGCTGGCGCGAGAGCTGATTCAGCGGGCCCGGACGGGTCTCGGTGCTCATACTCGCGGCCGCGAACACCCCCGAAGTCTGACCCGCCGCTTTCGCCCAGGCGTCACGGTCCTCGACCGGGATCGTGCGCATGTAGGCCGACCACTGCCCCAGGCGGGTGATCGCCTCGCGCTCCGCTCCCGGATCCGGCGCATACGAGCGCCCGGACCGGGTCGTCATCGTGCCCCGCCACTGCGCCATCGCCGCGTCCCGCGACTCCGGGGTCGTCTCCCACCCGGTCCAGGCCCGCAGCGACTCCAGCGTGAGGTCTTTCGACAGGTGCCCGCCGCCGTACCACAGCGAGGTCCGCTCGGCGCCGGTGTCCTGCGCCCGATGCGGCGGATAGCGCACCGAATAGCCGGTGACCGACTCACCGCCCTTGGCGAACCGGGGCTTGACCATGATCCCCGCGCCGCGCAGCTCGGCGACGAACTCCGCCTCGGTCTCGGCCACCGCCGCGATCCCGCGCACCTGACGGCCCAGCAGCTCCCGATCGGTGGCCGGTGCGCCCTGCTCGGCCGCACGGCGCTGCTCACCCGGCTTCACCCCGCGTTCGGTCCCGCCCTCTTCCCGCGACCACAACACCCGCAACCCGTGCTTGTGCTCCAACACGTTCGCCGCGGCCTGCGACCTCAAACGGTCGCGGTAGGTGTCGATCAGGCTGCCATCCGGACGCACCACCGACATCGCCAAATGCACGTGATCGTTGCCGTTCTTCGACAACCCGTGCCGAATCGCGGCCCACCGCACATCCGGCACATCATCGCGACCGATGAACCCCATCTCAAGCAGGAAGTCCCGCGAGATCGCCGCCCACTTCTCATCCGAGAGTTCACCTTCCGACGCCCCCAGCGCCAGCGAGCAGTGCAGGACATGCTCGTCGCTGGTCGCCGCCTCGAACGCGGCCGCTTTCGGCATCCCCTCGGCCATCAGCGCTTTCGCCTTCTTGTAGGAGGTCACCAGCACCGGCTCCCCCTTCCGCACCGTCATGCGCGAGCTGTCCAACAACCGACCCAACTCCGTCGCACGATCGACATCGATACGACCACCGAACACGCTCATCGACACGATGTCCCCGGCAATCACCCGCTGATCGACGTGTTCGTTGAACTTGCCCGGACCAGCCAGATACTGCACCAACCGGACCATGTCCGCGCCCTTCGAGATGTTCGGCATCATCGCCGCACCACCCCGCTCAGACCGGATCGACAGTGTCGGCCCACCCGGACCCGGTGGCGTCGACCGGCGCGTCGATATCGGGCATCGACCGCGCCGTCACCGCCGGACCCTTACCGACCATCGCCCGCGCGACCTCGTCCAAGTGCAGGCACACCCGCACCACCGCACCCAACGCGAACTCCAAGCCCTCGGCGAAGTCCTTGTCCTGGTGGCTGTACCGGGTCAGCTGGTTGAGGTTATTGCCGACCCGCCGAAGCTCGGTATCCAGATCCGCGAACGCCAACAACGACTCCCGCACCGCCGCCACCGCCGCGGCACCACCCTCGACGCCTTCGCGCTCCAACGTCGACTCCACCAACAGCCGCTGCACCGACATTCCGGCCGCCGCCGCCATCGCGGTGAGGTCCGCGTGCTCGGCCTCGGTCAGCTTCACCACGCACCGCTGATTGCGGCCACCGGCCACATTCGCCTGCCGACTGCGGCGCGCTCGCGCCCGCAGATCTGGCGACTCCCCTGCCATCAGCAGGCCCTCCTAATGCCCAGCGCAGCGACCACCCGGACGGGTGGGTGTGCACTATAGTGCACCTAAATTCTAGCTTGCTCCCGATTCAATCCCTGAGACTACCGGATCGGAAGGCACCGGGTCGCCTCTTGAGACGGGACCTCACAGGACGGATAAATCCGGGCGCGGGAACCGCGCGGAACCGGCGGCCTGGACGACACTGGCCGCGTCCGGCCGCGCCGTCGACGAGCGGCACGCGGCGACCGCGACGGAAGGGAAACCGAGCGTGAGCGACAAGGCTGGAATCGCCCTCAGCGGCCAGGAGCGGGCGCGCTACGACGAGCTGGACCGCTCCACCGTCGACGAGCTGATCGCTATGATGCGCGCCGGGATCACCGAATCCGACGGCCGCACCGTGCACTACCTCAACGATGCGTGTCCGACGCAGGACTGGAGCAAAGACGAGGTGATCGAGGCCATCCTCGACGTCGAGTTCTGCCGCCGGCCATTGGCCTGAACCGGCCGCGGCTTCACCCACCGTGACGTTTCGTCAGCGTGGGTGGAACTCGTCGCTTTCCGGTGAGCAAGATATGCAAAAACCGGGCGGTTTTTGCTGGCGACGGGGTGCGCGAGATGTCCTGAAACCCCGGGGTTTCAGGTTGCGCCCGGCGACGGGCGCGAGGGGATGTGCTCGCGGTGGCGCACCGCCGCCGCGTCGGTAGAGTTCGATGCGACGTGGTCCCTGGGCAGTTCGCGCTCCCAGGGCCTACGTCGCCTAAACAGACGAGGACCCCGGCGGATAGGTGCCGCCGGGGTCCTCGTCTGCTGTTCGGTGTTCGTTCTCGCCGTTGTCTGTTCGGTCAGCGGCTGTTCGGTCTGTTCGCTACCGACCGGGGTCTGTTCGGTCGAGTCTGTTCGGTCAGGATCGGCTGTTCGGTCTGTTCGCTCGCGGCCTGTTCGCTGTTCGGTCCTCTGTCTGCTGTTCGGTCACCGGTGTTCGGTGTTCGGTCCCGGACTGTTCGGTCCTCAGTGTTCGCGCTCCGACAGGACCATGTGCGCGAGTGCGGCGCCCATGCCGACGACGATCACCGGCAGGCAGGCGACGAAGGTGGTGATCCACCACGGCGCGGTAGCCAACGGTTCGACGACAGCGGTTCCGGTGGTGCGGGCGAGTTCGACCGCGGTGGTCTTGGCTGCCTCCAGTTCGTCGTGCTGGGACTGCATGAGCAGGTGGTAGGCGATCTGTCCGGCCGCGCCCAGGCTCAGGGACGCGATGGCCGACCACTTCGCGAACGCCTTGGTGCCCGGGGTGCGGGTGCGCCCGGACAGCCACACGTACAGGGCGTAACTGGCGTACGCCTCGACACCGATGGGCAGGGTGATCGCGGTGTTCAGCTTGAACTCGCTGATCCCGGGCAGGACCTCGACCACACCGAACCCGGTCATCTCCCCCAGCCCGACCCAACCGGACCAGATCGACACGAACGCCGAGAGCGCCATCAACATCACCGGCCACACCACCAACGGCTTCTTGGCCTTGACCGGCTCGACCACCTGCTCCACGACGACCGGCGACGCGACTGCCGGGGATTCGCCGAGGACGGGTGTCGGGTGTTCGTTCGCTGTCCGTTCGGTGTCCGGTGCGAACACCGGAGCCTGTCCGTTCGCTGCCTGTTCGGTGCGAACAGACACCACGGCGGGCTGTTCGGTCACCGGCGCGGGCGGATCGAACAGCAGTGGCGCCGGGACGACCTCGACGGGTGAGGGGGCGGCGGGCACGTCGTCTCCGTTCGAAGGTTCCGGATCGAGCTGTTCGCTCTGTTCGGTCGGTTGTTCGCTGTTCGGTCGTGCCTGTTCGGTCACCGCCGGGTGTTCGGTCACCGGGTGTTCGGTGTTCGGTCCGGGCTGTTCGGTACCGGCCATCTGTTCGGTGTCGGACCGAACAGCTACGGCGACCTGTTCGGTAGTGGCGGCCGTGTTCGGTTCGGGCGTCTGGTCGTGTTCGTTCGGCAGCGCGTGGCCGGCGTCGGAACCGGCGCGAGCGGCGTCGAGTTCGGCCAGCATCCCCGCGGTGAGGGCGGGAAGGTCCGCGGTGCGCACGATGTCGTGGTCAGCGCACCACTTCGTGACGATGCCCGAGGTGGACGGGCGGCTGACCTCGATACCGAAACCCGCCAGCCAGTCCATGACGGTCTTGCCGCTCAGCTTGACCCCCGGGCGGTACAGCTGCTCGCAGGCGTAGACGATCTGGTCCTTCTTGAGCGTCATCGTCGACAGTTCGGCCAGATGCTGCTGCAACTGGGTGCGCTCGTCGATGTCGTGGTCGATGGTGGTCATGCGGGATCTCCGTTGCGGTAGAGCGGTTTCATGGCGGCGTGGAAGCCGTTGCTCAGCGAGACCGCGCTGATGAGCGCGATCCCGGTGACGACGAGGATCACGAGGTTCATGAGCAGTTCGTTGCCAGGGATGTCGCCGTTGAGGCTCACGGCGAGGACAGCGCCTGTGACCATTGCCAGCGCCCCGGCCATGACGGCGCGGACCTGCCAGAGTTTGTCGTCCTCGAAGTCGACGAGCCGGTCGTAGATGTAGGTGGTGCCGCACAGCGAGGCGACACCGAACAGTCCGACCATCGGTCCGAGCAGGTAGTCGTTGGCCGGTGCGTCGGCGGGGAGGGCCAGGTGGACCGCGATCCCGGACCACACCGTTCCGAAGGTGATGACCGCGATCAGCGCGCGCAGCGACCAGCGGCGGTGGCGAGCGAGTCGGGCCAACGCGAATTGCGGGTCCAGGTCGGGGCGGACTTCGGACATCGCTATCCGGTAGTCGCGGCGTTCCCGGTGGTCGCGGGCGGCCTCGGAACGGTCGAACATCAGGAGAAACCTGTCGGGAACCCTCATCAGCGTTTGCCTTCCTTCGGTGTGGTGGCGCGGGCCGCGTCGAGCGCGGCCGCCAGGGTGGATACCTGGGTGTCGTGGGCCGCTTGGACCCGGGTGAGTTCGGCGGCGTGGTCGGCGCGCAGCTGCTCGCGGTCGGTGCGTGCTTCGGATCGGGTAGTGGTGAGTTCGGTACGCAGCTGGCCGATTTCGGCACGGTCCGCCTCGGCGCGGGCCTTGGCCTCCTCGCGGATGGTATCGAGCTGCACAGACAGTTGTTGACGCTCCGCGCGGGCCTGCTCACGGGATTGCGCGAGGTCGGCGCGGGCATCGGCGGCGGCCTGATCGGCGGCCGCGACGCGCTCATCGGCCGCGCGGACAGCGGCGGCCACCTGCTCCCGTGATTGTGCCTCGACCGCGCCGATCCGCTCGGCCGACTCGCGGCGCAATACCTCGATCTGGGCGCGGGACTGCTCACGCTCGACCCGCGCCTGCTCGCGGGCCTCGCCGAGTTCGGTCCGCAGCCGTTCGGCATCCGCGCGAGCATCAGCGGCGGCCTGATCGGCAGCGGCCCGAGCGCTCTCGGCGTCGCGCTGCGCGGCGGCCGCGCTGTCGCGAGCGTCGTGCGCCGCGGTGACCTGCACGGCGGCATCGTGCTCGACCTGCTCGATACGTTCGGCGGCCGCGGTTTCGGCGGCGGCGACCTTTTCGGCGGCCGCGCGTTCGACCGAGGTGATCCGTTCCCGGGCTTGGGTTTCGACCTGGGCGATCTGATCGGCGCTCTCACGGCGTACCCGCTCCAGCTCGGCGCGGGCGGCCTCGGCCGCTTCGACCTGGGCGTCGCGTTCGGCCAGGGCGTCGACGGCCGCGCCCTCGGCCAGCTCCTTGTCCTCCAGCGCGCGAGTGCGGTCCAGTCGCGCGGCCTGGGCATCGGCCTCGGCGTCGGCGACCTGGGCGTGCGCGGCGTCGACCTCGGCCTGGAGTTCGGCGCGGATGCGGGTGACCTCGGCGACGGCGGCGTCCGGATCCGACGCCGTCGCCACGACGTCGACCGCCTTCTCCAGGATCTCGGCCAACTGGGCGCGATGGTTGGTGGTCACCATCTCCCACGCCGCCAGCAGCTCGGCCAACGTCGCCCGCGACGAAGTCACCGGACGCGGCGCCGGACGATCCGACCGCGGCGCGACCTTCCCCGCCGCCTCCAACTGCAATTCCCGTCGCCGCGCGAACGCACCCGCCCGGTCGTGCTTGCGCCGCACACCGTCCGGATCGACGTGGAACTCCCCGCAGTACTCGGATTTCCGGCCCGGACGCACCCCCGCCTCGGGCAAAACGTGCCCCGACGCGGCGAAATCGCCGGATTCTGCGTCAAACGCGACCGGGAACGCGCACACGCGCGGCGCGGCCGCCGCATCCCCGGTAGTCGAAGTCTCTGATTGCTCGCTCATAACACAATTCTATCATGAATCGTTACGTATGTTGCGTTTTATACATATCAATTCGTTTCGTCAAAACGTTTTTACGGAACGATTTAAATGTGCTAGCTAGCATAGCGTAGCTAGCTATAGATACTTGCTATGACTGTTAGGGTTGCGTTGTGAGCGAACCGAGCACAGACAGCCAGCCGCGCTTGCTGGTGCTGGCGAATCAGAAGGGCGGCGTCGGCAAAACGGCGACCGTGTTGGGGCTGGCCAGCGCAATCGCGGCCCGTCCGAAGGACCAGGGCGGCGGGAATGTCCTGGTGATCGACCTGGACTCCCAGGCCAATGCCACCGAGGGCGTCGGTGTGGTCGTCGCAGACGGGCAGCCCAGCGTCGCGGACCTGTTCGACGCCAAGACCAAGCCGGGCGCGCTCGCCGACGTGGTCGTGGCCTCGCGCTGGGATCACGTCGACATCGCCCCTGCCGTGGAAGGGCTGTCGGCGCTCGACGAGGCCGGGAACGCGGATCTGGTGTGGCGACTGGACGCCGCGCTGGACGGTGTCGACCTCAGCGCCTACAGGGCGGTGCTGTTCGACACCCCGCCGAGCTTGGGGAAGATGCTGTTCTCCGCGTTGCTGACCGCCGATGAGGTCCTGGTGGTCACCGAGCCCACCGTGGACTCGGTCAAGGGCGTAACCCGCGTGGAGGAGACCATCGCCCGAGTCCAGCGGCGTCCGAACAAACGTCTGCGGTTCGAGTCGATCGTGGTGTCCAAGCACCGCGGGATCGGCGAGCACGCCTTCCGCGAGACCGAGCTGCGCGAGAGCTACGGCACCTACGGCCAGGGCGGGAAGGTCTGCCGCACGGTGGTTCCGGATCTGGCGGCCCGCCAGGACGCGCACTCGGCGCGCACACCGATCCACGGATTCCGCGGTGGCAAGTCCCTGTCTCTCCAGGTCGCCTACACCGACCTCGCGGTCGAGCTGGGTCTGGTGGCGCGCGCGGGAGCCACCGCATGAACGCCGTGAATCGTGAACCGGCCATCGGCCGGCGCACCCATCCCGCAGACGACCTCCCGGACCGCCCGGCCTCGGAACCCCCGGCCCCCGCTCCGCGCCTGCCGACTCCAACGGCACCGGCCGCGCAGGAGCCACTGGAGGAACGGCTGATCGAGCAACACAATGTGCGGATCCGGCCCTCGACGAAGAATCGCCTCGGCCGCGCCGTCGACAAGCTGCGCTACGAGACCGGTGACCGCAGCATCTCCATCGCGTCGATCACCGACCAGGCATTGAGAGAGTATATGGACCGAAATGGCTGCTGACCTGCAAAGCTAGTTGTGCTAGCACGACTAGCTAGCGGTGCGTTCGGTGGGAGCGGGGCTTCGCGCACGCGCGCGTAACCCCCTTTCCACCGGTGGATTCGATCTCGACTCCACCGACCGCCTGGTGAGGTCATCCCTCGCGTGCATGCTGCGCGAGGTCGCGCAGCTCGGCCGCCGCCGCCACGCGGGCCGCGGCTTTGGTGCTGATTCCGCGCCGGGCGGCGGCCGCCGCGATCTCGCGGGCCTGGGCTATCGCGGCAGAGTCCGGCGCGGCGGGTACCTGCGCCATCGCCTGCGCACGCCGGGCGGCGTTCTCGGCGCGCTGCGCGGCCTGGCGCTCCAGCTCGGCGGCGGTCTCCCGTGCGCGGTCCAGCAGCATCGGGGGCTCGTCGACCGGCGTCGACGAGAGCAGGTACGCGAGATATGCGAACGGATCCTTCGGCCGGTCGAAGATCCGGCGCCCGCTGAGATAGATCTCGTCCAGGGCCGCGTACACGTCGTCGACCTGCCAGCCCATCACCGCGCGTTTGGTCAGGACGGCCGCCAGGCCCTGTGGCCCGAGTTGGCGTACCCAGAGCGGAAAGCGAGCGTCTGTGCGCACTCTGGAGGCCAATAGCAGTGCTCTGGGGTCGTACGCACGCGGTTTCCGGCGAACCCTCCCCGTGTCCTTGCTGCGCGGAGCGCTTCCTTTCGTCATGTTCTGTTGGTCAGTTACTGAGCTGGGGTGTGAGAGAGAAAGAGAACCGAGACTTCGTCTCAGAGGGGTCCCAAAGCCCTGGTCAAGGATCTCCGAGACCCGTGAGTTATCCACAGGCAGGGTGACGGATTCGTGCAGTGCGGCGACCGAGGCCCAGCCTCGGGACCGGTCCCCGCGGCGCCAGGACTCCAGCCGTTCCGCCAACGTACGGCGACGGCCGCGGAAAACAGTTGTGCGGGCACCGAACGCGGTGACCAAGCGGCGGCACCGGAACATCGTCGAGCGCGCTCGGACCGTCACGGCACGCAAGTGGGCGACGGAGACGCGGCAATCCCGTCCGGTGGAGTGGTCGGCACCGGAGGACTCAGCGATGAGGTAGTGCTCGAACGTGCGTCGAGACACCGACTCGACCAACTCATTGCGACGCAGTTGCTCGTAGTACTGGTCGTAGAGTGCGAGACAATGCGCGATCCATCGTCGTCGTGACCACCAGCAGGCCGGGACGCGGTCGTAGGCTTTCTCGTCCAACTCCAAACGCAGGGGAGGAAGCGAGAACAAGACGACCGGCGCAGAGTTTGCGCGGGTACGCCGCCGAGGAGAGGCGACACAGCCTCTCGAAATGCGAGAAGGTAGCCAAGACGGCTTGTTCGCAGAATCGTAACCCGATGCAAAGGGTGTGATCCTTTGTTGCGGACGCGCGGTCTTGCTACCCTGAGAACCGCTTGACAAAGCGTGGTCCTATCAGGGCCTTTGAAGAGCCTCCCAGCGCCAACTGGGAGGCCTTCCTCGTTATTGGGGACTTTCTCTCCGCGTATAGCTGCGGAGTCCTCGGCTACGCCGAGATCGGAAGTTCCTCCTGTCCGTCCGTGTCACCGGGATAGGGCGGCAGTCCGAGTTCTCGACGCAATGCGATTTCGAACAGTGCCCGCTTGCTGAGCCCGCGCTGCCCGACAGCAGCGTCCAAGGCATCCAGCACCTCGTAACTGAGATTCGTGCCGACAGGTTTCGTCGGCGGGAGTCTGCGCGGCATCGGCATGGCAACCAGTACTAGTACGTTCCCGACCATATCCACAGCCGCCACGCCGTAGTCAGATTGAAACGCCCCCAATTTGGGGGGATTTCGGTCGCACCTCACTGCTCTCGTGAGATTTCAACGTGTGTCCAGAACGGGCGCACAGAGCGCCAGGAGTCGATCCCACCGTCGATGGCTTCTGGTGGAACGACAGCGCGAATAAGTCCCCAGGTCGCAAGCAGCCGCGGGATGACCAGTCGACGGTCACGGTCCCGTTGCGGCCGGATGGCGTCTTGTATCCAGCGGTAGGACTGGGCAATCTGACATTGCAGGGTGTCGAACCAGGACAGCCACTTTCGGTCGTACTTTCGCCGTGAGTTGAGGCGGAGGACCTCACGCCACAGGGTGGCCTTGTCGCTGCGATCGTGCTGGTAGTGGCACTTGTTCACGTAGTAGGTCGGTCGTCCGCGCTGGGCCAAGCGCTGCTGGAGGTCGATCTCTTCGTAGAACAGGAAGAACTGCTCGTCGAAACCGGCTGCGTCGTCGAATGCGTCACGCGGCACGAGCAGGAATGCGCCCATGTTCCAGTCGACGCGTCGATCGTCGGTGTAGCCCGCTGGTGAGCGCTGCACCAGGGTCGCCTTTCGCGCCTTCTGCCACTCAAGCGGCGGGGTGGGGAACTCGTCCCAGGACCACACGAGGTCCCCCCCGAACGACTGCTGTTGGATGCCGACACAACCGAATTCGCCGAACCTCGTCACGTACTCGAGTAGGCCGGCCACGTCGCAGCCGACAGCGGTGTCCGGGTTCAGGAACAGGAACATCCGGATGTCGCTGCCGAGTGACCTCGCAGCCTCGTTGCAGGCCGCGCCAAACCCGACATTCGCGCCGCTGATGACATTGGCGACGGCTGGATGTTGTTCGGCGATAGCGACACTCAGGTCCGATGACCCACAGTCCCGCACGACGACGGTGGCACCGCGGGCGTTGCTCTGGACCGCGTCCAGGCATCGAGGCAGGTCAGCCTCGTTGTTGTAGGTCACGATCACCACACCGAGCGTGGCGATGGGCACCGACATAGCTGTATCTCGTTTCTAGGGCTGAAGGTCGCGGCCGATTTTCCAGACGCTCTCGTACCAACGCTGGCATTGGTCGATGAACTGGGACTTGAAAGACTCCTGGTCTTGGTCGGTCTCCAGGTGGAAAAGCGTGGCGTTCTTGCCCACGAGATCGAGCATCACCGTGTCTTCGCCGTCTAGCGGGAGTTGATGCTCCTCGATCGGATAGAAGCCGAAGAAGGCATCGCTCTCGTTGATGATGTAGAGCTTGAACAGCGGTGTCGCCGGATAGACCCGGATCTGCACCGACGCGGAGTCGATCAGCCCGATCCGCTTCAACTCCAATACTTCGTCGTGGATGCCGAACGCGTGGCGTTCCATGATCCGCTGCATCCGCCTCCGGAACGCGGGAGAGTCCGCGAGATCCGACGCGCGCGAAGGCAGCGCCCACGGCGTTCCTGGATCCGGAACGAGAATGCGAACATCGATCGATTGCGGGCGGAACAGGCCATCTCGAATCTTGTCCAGCGGCTCTGAAATCGCGCCGTGCAGGGTCTCTGCCGCGAACCCCGCGAAATCCACTGTCACCTTCGGCGCCGTGAACGCGCGCTCAAGATGAGGTCGAAGGCCCACGGGCCTGCTCGTGCGCTCCTTCACGAACACGCCGGACCCTGGCCGCGAAAAGACGAGTCCTTCGGTACGCACCTCCGCGACCGCTTGCTGTGCAGTCACTTTGGACACGCCGTACCGCTCGGCAAGTTCTGGTCCCGACGGGATTTTCTCGCCGGGCTTCAGTTTCCCGGTCAGGATCGCGGCCCGTAGCAGGTCAGCGAGTTGCCGCCGGGGTGGACGGGGGTCGTCGGGATCGATCGCGCTCATGCCTATCAGCCTACGACCTGCCACATACCTGCATAAGCGGCCTATCCAGGTATTGACCTGCCTATGCAGGTTGATGCACCATGGACCTGCATAGGCATCACGGAAGAAAGTTCCGGAATTACCGCAGGAGGCCCCTTCATGACTGTCGATCTCTCAGCCGTTTCAAGCCGGGAGGAACTGGTCCCCGAAGACCTGATCCCGGCGAGTACCGCAGCGTCACTCGTCCAAGTGGACGCCAAGACCATCAAGAACTGGATCAAGGCGGGTGAACTGCGCGGATGGCTCGTCAACGGTCGTCACTACCGCGTGCGTCGTAGCGAGGTTCTGAGTCTCGTTCAGCCCGTCGCGCTCGTAAGCGGTGACCGCTGATGCGTATTCCAACCACATGGACGCCCGAAACCTGGCGTCGCGCAGCGGCTCCCACCATCCCGGCAGTGATCGAGGCCGCCGGGCATCTGGTCTCCGAAGAGACCGATCACCACGCCGACTACGTCGGCCAGGACCGGTGGGTGCTCGACTACCTGCCCGGTCGCACGCTGACCCGCGCGCAGGCCTTGGCCGGTATGCGGATCGCGATCGCTCCGGACCGCCCGGAGGTCGAGCGGTGGGCGGGCTCGCTCGGGCTCACCGCTGCTGAGGCTGTCGGTTTCGCAGCGCTGTCGGTGGTGGCGTGATGGCCCGCGAACGCATCGTCGAAGTGGTTGTGCCAATCGTTCCGGACTCCGGCGGCCGCGGTATCGGTGTCGTGTCGTCGATGGCGATGTGGGTGGCCGGGGTCGTGCTGTTCGCCCTGGCGGTGATGGCCGTGGTGACGCTGGCGTTCCCGCCGCACGATCCGAGCGCCCCGTCGCCGACCCGCGTGATCGGCGACTGCTCCCCGTTCTGCCCGCTATCCACCACCGCAGGTGAGCGGTGATGGCGAACCAGCTGCCGGATCCGGTGACGTTCCTGGATCGATCCTGCCGTGGCGTGGACCAGGACTTCTTCTTCCCCTCCACCGCCGAGCAGAAGCGGGAGGTTCGTGCGTTCTGTGGCGGCTGCCCGCGTCTGGCCGAGTGCGCGGACTGGGCGATCCCGCAGGTGCTGGCCGGGTTGCTGACCGAGTCGTACGTGGCCGGGGTGCAGATGCCTCCACTGTCCGCGCGCAGCAAGACCCCGCGTCAGCAGCTGCGCCACAACGTCGCCGTCGAACTCGCCCAGGTCGCCGACGCGGCCCGCGGTGCACAGATGGAAGGAGCGGCCTGATGGACCGCAGTGTGAAACAGCCTCGTGGGGGCGGTTCGGATTTCGATGAGTCGTGGCGCGGCCCGATCATCACGGCCGCTGTGATGGGTATCGGTGAAGCCGCGGGGATGAGTATCCGGGTCGGTGAGTCCCTATACGCCGACACCCAGCAGCACGTCAGCTGGAACCCGTTGATCATGAGCATCAACTTGATGACCGGTGATCTGGATTGGACCGGTGCGGCTACCGGTGGTGCGGTCACTCTCACGGTCGGTACGGCCGCCACGGTCGCCGGGTCGGTGTGGGCGTGGAAAGCGACCTGCCGCAAATGCGCCCAGCTCTATCGCGACCGGGGCCGGATCAAGCGTGAGGCCATCGATTCTCAGGCCCGGTTCATGGCCAAGGGCAAGGAGTTGGCGACGCTGTCGCGGAAGGCGGTGGCGGCCAAGGCCGCTGACCTGCGGGTGCAGCTGCGCGAGGGTGACGAGCCGGGTGTGTTGATCGCATTGGCGGTCTCTGACGGGCAGGCGCTCTACGCCTCGTATGAGGATCTGCACCTCGACATCTGGGGTCCGCGTACCGGCAAGTCCACCTCGCGGGTGATCCCGGCGGTGATGGAGGCCGTCGGCGCGGTCGTCGCGACGTCGAACAAGCGTGATGTGGTCGATGCGACCCGCAAGGCACGCTCGACCGAGGGCCGCAACGTGTGGGTGTTCGACCCGCAGGGCGTGGCCGCCGAGCCGTGCTCCTGGTATTGGGATCCGTGCGATTGGGTGCTGGGCGAGGACGGCGGGAACGGCGCGGAGGAGCGCGCCGCACAGCTGGCCGCGCATTTCTCGGCAGCCAACGAATCCTCTGCTCGTGACGCGTTTTTCGAGCCCGAGGGTGAGGACCTGCTGACGGGTTTGATCCTGGCGGCGGCGGTGGCGAAGAAGCCGATCACGCAGGTGTTCCTGTGGGTGACCAAGGCCAGCAACCAAGATCCGATCGACATCCTGCAAGAGGCCGGATACGTGCTGGCGGCGGCTGCGCTGCGTGATCAGTACCTCGCCCCGGACAAGCAGCGCGGTGGGGTGTTCTCCACGGCGAAGAAGATGGCGTCGTGCCTGCGGTTCTCGGCGGTTCAGCGGTGGGTGTGCGCGCCGGAGAAGGCTGAGAAGCCCCGGACCGCGTTCAAGGTCGCCGATTTCGTCCTTTCCCGCGACACGCTCTACCCGCTCAGTGAGGAAGGGCCGGGCAGCGCGGGTCCGCTGGTCACGGCGCTGTGCGCGGCGGTGGCCGACGCGGGCAAGGTCGAGGGTGTTCGGCATCGCGGCGGACGGTTGCCGGTGCCGTTGACGATCATCCTCGACGAGGCCGCCAACATCGTGCGGTGGCGTGACCTGCCCAAGCAGTACTCGACCTTCGGGTCGCGCGGCATGGTCATCATGACGATCTTGCAGTCCTGGGCACAGGGTGTGCGCTGCTGGGGCGAAGACGGCATGAAAGCGCTGTGGTCGACCTCGAACGTCAAGGTCATCGGTGGTGGTTTGGACGACGAAACCTTCTTGCGTGGCCGTAGCGAGTTGATCGGGCCGCACTACGAGCTGGTGACCTCGGTATCGAAGTCGAAGGACTCCCGGTCGACCTCCACGTCACGGACTTCCGAAATCACCTTGCACCCCAGCGATCTCGCGGCCCTGCCCCGCGGTCGGTGTGTGGTGTTCACCTCCGGCAATCGCCCGACGCTCGGTCAGACCGTGCCGTGGATGGATCGCCCCTACGCCGCCGACATCTCGGCCGCGCTCGACGACATCGAAGCAGCCCACCAGGCCGTGCGCCCGCATCTGCGGGTCGTGCACACCGACCAGGAAGGCAAAACCGCATGAGCGCCACCG